>NZ_JBNAGK010000006.1:184973-308777 GCF_049803835.1 Tropicibacter sp. S64
GGTTTGGTGGCGGGGGGGGGGGGCCGCCGGGGGGGTGGGGGGGGCGCGGGGGGGGGGCCGCCCCCCCGACGCGCCTTCGGCGCGGAAAAATTTTGCCGGGACAAAATTTTCTTCGGGGCTCTGCCCCGGACCCCGCGGTATTTCAGGACCAGAGAAGATTTCGGGACGGCGCAGTCAGATCGCAGCGCGGCGCAGGCCCGGGCTGATGATGAGTTTCGTGCCCGGGTTTACGCGATCAGCAATCTGCCGAAGGTGGTATGGCCGGAAGGCGATGCAGCCCTCTGTCGGAAAGCCAGGTCTGCGCCAGCGGTGCAGGAAGATGGCGGAGCCTTTACCCGGGATCGCCTTCGGCCAGTTCCAGTCGGTCAGCAGAATCAGATCGTAAAGTCTGTCGGCGCGGTGGAGCCTTTCGTGGCTGCCCGCATAGGGGGCTTTGACCCATTGGTTGTAGGCGGCGGCGCTGACATCGTCGGACCAGAGATCGCCCGGCCCGATGGGCTCCGCCCAGGGCGCGGGCCGGGCCATGCGGTCCGGGCGGTACAGCATGCCGGTGATGCGGTGCACCCCGGCTGGCGTGCCGCCGTCGCCCTCGCGTTTGTCCGTCACCACGCCGCCCCGCCCGATGGTGCAGGGCCAGAGGCGACCGGCAAAGCGCAACCCGCCCGGGGTCAGCACCATGTCCATGGCCGTCATGCGGCCACAGCCTCGCTGTTGATCCGTTGCATGACCTGCGCCGCGATCTCGAAGCTGCGCTTGCGGGCGGCGTGATCGTGGATCTGCCCGGTGAAGATCACCTCGTCCGGGCGGTGGGTTTCGATCAAGGCGCGGAGTTGCGCCTCGACCTGCGGCGGAGCGCCTACCGCCGTAATCCGGAGCGCCTCGTTCACCGCAGGTAGGGCAGCTTGCGGCACGACGGCGGACAGGTCATCCACCGGGGCAGGCAGCTTGCCGGGCCTGCCGGTCCTGAGCCGGTAGAAGCCGAGCTGCATCGTCGTGCGCAGCCGCCGTGCCTCGGCTTCCGTGTCGGCGGCGAAGATGTTGACCGCCATCATGGCGTGTGGCTTGTCGAGGCTTTCGGAGGGCTTGAAGTAGCGCCGGTAGACCTCGAACGCCTGCTCCAGCGCGGCGGGGGCAAAGTGCGAGGCGAAGGCATAGGGCAGGCCCAGCATCGCCGCCACCTGTGCGCCGTGCAGGGACGACCCGAGAATCCAGAGCGGCACGCCGGTGCCCTCCCCCGGCAGTGCCCGCACCCGGCGGTCCGGGTTCTCGGGTCCGAAAAGCTCGCGCAGTTCGGCCACCTCGTTATGGAAGTTTTCCGCGCGGGCGTGATGCACGCCCAGCGCCTGCATCACCGCCTGATCGCCGCCCGGCGCGCGGCCGAGGCCGAGGTCGATCCTTCCCGGGTAGAGCGTCGCCAGCGTGCCGAACGCCTCCGCCACCGCCAGCGGCGCATGGTTCGGCAGCATGATGCCGCCTGCACCAACCCGCATGGTCTTCGTCAGTCCCGCCACATGGCCGATCAGCACCGCCGTTGCCGCCGAGGCGATACCCGGCATGTTGTGGTGCTCGGCCATCCAGTAGCGGTGATAGCCGAGCCGCTCCGCGTGCTGCGCCAGATCGCCGGTGTTGCGCAGGGCATCGGCTGCGGTGAATCCCTCGGGCACGGGGGACAAATCGAGCAGGGAATAGCGCATGTCGGTCTCCTTTGGATGCAGACTTAATCAGGCAGGAGCAGCCCGCAAGGGTCAACGGTGGATCAATCCACGCTTCTCGGGATCATACCGGTTGACGAAAGGCTTGCCGTTGAAGGTGTGTGTGCAGCAGGAACAGGCCGGGAAAAGATGTTCGATGCGCAGGTCCGGATCGACCCATGCCAGCCGCCCGTTCCCGTCCACGCACAACCGAGCCATGTAGCTGCTTTCGCCGGTGCGGGCGAGCGGGCCATCCGAGCCATCGAGGTCGACCACATGAAAGATCGCCCCCTCTCGGTCGAGCCGGGAAACCGCTTCCGCATGGACGGTTTCCCAGGGTTCCCCGACCTTGGACAAAAGGAACCGGTAGAGCGGCGTGTAATCCACACCGTGCCGGACCCCTTGCGCCATGCCATGCGCCGGGTGTGCGGTATCGTCCGCCGCCTTTGTCCCCCGCAGATGCCGCGCCTTGGTGCCGCCACCGCCGCGATGATGGACCCCGTGGGTGCGCGTATTGACCTTGCGCCAGAGCGGCGCCTTCGTGCCGCGCTCGTCGCGGCTGGTCAAAACAGATGCCCGGATTTCTCCGCCTTCGTCGCCAGATAGCGGGCGTTGAACGCGGTCTCGCCGACCTTCAGCGGCACACGCTCCGTCACCGTTATTCCACAGTGCTTCAGCATCGCCACCTTCGCCGGGTTGTTGGTCAGAAGCCTGACCGAGGAAAACCCCATGGTGTCCAGCATTTGCGCCCCGAGCCGGAAATCGCGCTCGTCGTCCTCGAAGCCAAGCCTGTGGTTCGCTTCCACCGTGTCGAAGCCCTGATCCTGCAGGGAATAGGCGCGCATCTTGTTGGCAAGGCCAATGCCGCGCCCCTCCTGATTGAGGTACAAGAGCACGCCGCTGCCCTCCTGCCCCATCCGCATCAGCGCCGCGTTCAGCTGCGGGCCGCAGTCGCACTTGAGGCTCCCCAGCAGATCGCCGGTGAAACAGGCCGAATGCAGGCGGGCGAGCACCGGCGCGGCGCGGTCCGGGTGGCCGATCTCGATGGCGTAATGCTCGTCGCTGCCGTCTTCCGGGCGGAAGATATGCAGCCGGGCATTTTCCGCCGCACGGAGCGGAACCTTGGCCGAGACCACATGCACCAGCGCGGGCAGCGCTTCCAGGGCCGGGGCGACCGCCTCCGCCTGCAGGGACACCAGCCCCTGCGCCGCCGCGATGCCACCCTCAACCGGCACCACCAGTGCCGCGGGCAGAAGTCGGGCGGTCTTGCACAGGGCCACCGCCAGCCGATGCAGCGCCGCATCGCCGCCGCGCCGTGTCTGCAGCGGGCCCTTCATCGGCACCGAGAGGTCATCGGCCGGGTCCGCCAACGCCTGGACCCAGGACATCGCCGCGTCGTCGGGCAGGACGACCCGCGCCACATCGCCATCATAGGCCCGCGCCTTCAGCGTCTCCGCCCGCCGCCCGGTCAGAACCAGGTCCACCGCCCCAAGTGCCATCATCCCGCGCAGCCGCGCCGGGCTCAGGGTTTCCGCCGAGGCGATCAGCGCCGCGCCCTGCGCGCCTTCGAGCACCACCGGAACGCCCATGCGCAGGTCCGCCCGTGCACGGCTCAGCGTTTCGTTCAGGTCCGGTGAAAAGGCCATGGCAGGTCCATCATCTGTAACAAAGGGCAGGGTTTTCTGTAACATTCCCACGCCCCGGACACGAGGCCGTGAACGCGTTGCAGCATTCCTTGCCGGACCGGCAAAATGTCCACATCTCACCGGAAAGGCAAGACGGAGGTCATTTCCATGGCACAGCTCAAGAATATCCTTCTGGTGGACGACGACGACGATCTGCGCGAGGCGCTGGCCGAGCAACTGGTCATGACCGAGGATTTCGAGGTCTTCGAAGCGGACAGCGGCACCACCGCCATGGCTCGCGTCAAGGAACAGAATTACGAACTGGTCATCCTCGACGTTGGCCTGCCCGACACCGATGGCCGCGAACTTTGTCGCCTGATGCGCAAGCAGGGAGTCAAGGCGCCGATCATCATGCTGACCGGACATGACAGCGACGCGGACACCATTCTCGGGCTCGACGCCGGGGCCAACGACTACGTGACCAAGCCCTTCAAATTCCCCGTCCTTCTCGCCCGCATTCGCGCCCAGTTGCGCCAGCACGAGCAGTCCGAGGATGCGGTGTTCACCGTCGGCCCCTATACCTTCAAGCCCGCGATGAAGATGCTGGTGACCGAAGACGACAAGAAGATCCGCCTGACGGAGAAGGAAACCAACATCCTCAAGTTCCTCTACCGTGCCACCGAGGGCGTCGTCCCGCGCGACACGCTGCTGCACGAGGTCTGGGGCTACAACGCGGGCGTGACGACTCACACGCTTGAGACGCACATCTATCGGTTGCGCCAGAAAATCGAGCCGAACCCCTCGAACGCCTCGCTTCTGGTCACGGAATCCGGCGGCTACCGGCTTGTTTCGTAAAGTTTAATACGGGACTGATGCAAAAATACCTGACCGAAGCAGCTTTTTTTGACCCAGATCAAAGTCGCATTGCACGGACACCATAAAGACTGGCATCATTCTTTCATGAACACCCGTTGCGTGTGCGGGTCATCACACGCACCTCCCTGTTGGACTGGCCCGGGCTACCACCCGGGCCTTTTTTTTGTCAAAGCGCTCAGGACTCGATGCCGATCTCCGTGATTGCGCCATCCAGTGTCATGTAAACGCCGAGCATGTGATCGACATCGAAGCCGGTCATCTGGAAATCGAGCACTACCGTATCCTGCTCTGACGCCCAGATGCGCGTCAGCCGCAGGATGGACCACAGCTGTTTGGCCCCCACCGTTTCGGGCTTCATCCCTCCGAAGACACGGGAGAACTCCTCCGGCAGTTCCTCCGCGAGCCAGCCCGGCACGAAGTCGGCGATCTCGTCGTAGTCCGCGATGAACCGCGCCTCGATGGCCTCAAGATGCGCCGGGAGGCTGTCGAGAAACCCGGCAAGCGCCCGCACAGCATCCGGCGTCAGGTCCATTTCGTCCATGTCGAGCGGCACCGGCGCGGTCAGTGGCCCCTGCGCAGGGAGAACGGCGTCATGGTCGTCGAAGGCGATATCGCCGAAGAGCTTGGTTTTCATCGGGTTTCCGGATCTGATTGTCAGGATTGTCAGGATTGGCGGCGGCGGGCCAGCACAGCCAGACCGAGTAGCAGTAGCGGCAAGGTCGCGGGCAAGGGCACCGGCGCGATCTGCGTCAAGCGATAGAGCGCGCCGCTCTGTTCCGCAAGCAGTCCCGCGCTGCCATCGGCAAACAGGAAGAACCGCAGGTCCACCCGGTCCAGCCCGAGCAACGCCTGCAGCGTCGTCGCTTGCCCGGAGGCGTCCAGCAGCTGCACCGCATACACCGTGTTCAGCGCCCCCGTCGCCCCGGCCAGCGTGGCATAGAGCGAGCCATTGACGAGATCACCAAACAGCAGACCGATGCTGGAGAAGGACACCTCCGACGCCACCGGCCCGGTCACCGCAAAGAAGCCGTCGTGATCCTCGCGCCCGAATTGGGCGAAGGGCTGCACGAACCCGGCCTCGCCGAGCGGCGCAAGTCCGGTGACCGTCGCGGCGGCTTCCGGCCCTTCGCTGACATAGAAGGTCCCCTCCCGCGCCAGACCATCGCCGCCGCGGCCCCAGCCGAAATTCTCCACCACCCCGGTGTCCAGCAGCTCCGCCAGTGAGACGACGTTGATCTCCTCAGCCACGGTCCAGCCGATGTCGGAAAACGCAATCGCCGTCTGGCTGGCGTCGGTCCATGTCAGGTGCTGCACGTTGCGCACACCCTTGGCCGCCACCGTCACCGCGCCGGTTGCGCCGTCGATCACCAGCAGCTTGGACAGCGTCGAGCCGTCGTCCTGTGGTGCGGACAGCCCGTCGTAGTTCTGGTTCAGGTTGTCTCCCCGCGCATAGAGCAGGTCGCCGTTCGGCAACACCAGCATCCCGCCGCCATGATGCCCGAAGGTCCGCGCCTCGAAAGCCGCGAGCGGCACCGGGTTGGTCAGGCTGCCATCCGGCGCGATGTCGTAGCTGTAGATCAGGTCATAGCGCGGGTTCGCCTGGCTGTATGCCGGATCGTCGGGCAAGGGCGCAGGCGTGCCGAAACCGCTTGGCAGGGTGGACGCGAAATAGCCGACATAGGCCTTGCCCCCTGCCCCGGCGATGTTGGTGATCCCGGCCGTGCTGGCGAGGGTCAGACCCGGCGGCAGGCCGCTCTCGTCGAGGATCACCTTCGGCCCGCCCGGCCCTTGTATGGAGATTGTCCGCGCCCCCTGGTCCACGACATAGAGCGCACCGTCGATGGCCACCGGCTCGGCGATGTTCGTGCTGCTGCTCGCCGTCGCCACCGTCCCGGCATAGGTCGCCTGTACCGTCAGACCGGAGGCCTGCACCGGGGCGGGCGTCATCGTGCTGGCGTCGGCGGACGCGACAAATCCGGCAGTCAGAAGGGCGGCGGCGAGGGCAGCAAGCATGAAAAAGGTCCCATGAAAACGATCTGTCGCACAAGGCATGTGTCCAAGGCTAGGCCCCGGCGGACCCGCGTGCAAGCAAACCCCGCCGCACATGGGCCCGGATCCCCGTGCTTTTCCGCCGTTTTCGCTTGCCACACACGCTTTCGTCGCTTTCCAAAAGCCCGAAAAACCTGTATGCGCCCCCCATCTGAGACGTGACGCTTTGTCCCCGGCGCATGGCATGATGAAGGGGGCGGCGGCAATGGGGCCGCCAGTCAAACGGGAGACCCGGAGGGCCGGGAGTGCTCCCATAAGGATACACGATGTTCAAAGAAACGAAAAAGTCGATGCAGTGGGGCGAAGAGACCCTCACGCTGGAAACGGGCAAGATCGCCCGCCAGGCCGACGGCACCGTCATCGCCACGCTGGGCGAGACCTCCGTCATGGCCAACGTCACCTTCGCGAAGGCCGCGAAGGAAGGGCAGGACTTCTTCCCGCTCACCGTCCACTACCAGGAAAAATATTACGCCGCCGGTAAGGTTCCGGGTGGCTTCTTCAAGCGCGAGGCGCGGCCGACCGAAAAGGAAACGCTGACCGCCCGTTTGATCGACCGTCCGATCCGCCCGCTCTTCGTCCCCGGCTTCAAGAATGAAGTCCTCGTGATGTGCACCGTGCTCAGCCACGACCTCGTCAACGACCCGGACGTGGTTGCGATGATCGCCGCCTCCGCCGCGCTGACCATCTCCGGCGCGCCCTTCCGCGGCCCGATCGCCGGTGCCCGCGTCGGTTTCGAAGACGGTGAATACGTCCTGAACCCGACCGTCGACGACATGCAGGGTCTCCGCGAGAACCCCGAGCAGCGTCTCGACCTCGTCGTCGCCGGCACCAAGGACGCCGTGATGATGGTCGAATCCGAGGCCTATGAGCTGACCGAAGAGGAAATGCTCGGCGCGGTCCTGTTCGCCCACGAGCAGATCCAGCCGGTGATCGACCTGATCATCGAGCTGGCCGAGGAAGCCGCGAAGGAACCCTTCGACTTCACCCCGCCGGATTACTCCGCGCTCTACGAGGCCGTGAAAGCCGCCGGTGAAGACAAGATGAAGGCCGCTTACGCGATCACCGACAAGCAACAGCGCGTCGCCGCCGTCTCCGCCGCCAAGGACGAAATCAAGGCCGCTCTGAGCGAAGAGCAGCTGGCCGACGAGAACCTCGGCTCCGCGCTGAAGAAGCTCGAGTCCGTCGTCCTGCGCTCCGACGTGGTCAAGAACAAGCGCCGCATCGACGGCCGCGCGCTCGACGAGGTCCGCCCGATCGTGTCGGAAACCGGCCTGCTGCCGCGCACCCACGGCTCCGCGCTCTTCACCCGGGGCGAGACCCAGGCGCTGGTGGTGACCACCCTAGGCACCGGCGATGACGAGCAGTTCATCGACGCGCTGCACGGCAACTTCAAATCCAACTTCATGCTGCATTACAACTTCCCGCCCTACTCGGTCGGCGAAGTGGGCCGCGTCGGCTCCCCGGGTCGCCGCGAGATCGGCCACGGCAAGCTGGCATGGCGCGCGTTGCAGGCCGTCCTGCCCGCGGCGACGGACTTCCCCTACACCCTGCGTCTCGTGTCCGAGATCACCGAATCCAACGGCTCGTCCTCGATGGCCTCCGTCTGCGGCGGCTCGCTCTCGATGATGGACGCCGGTGTGCCGCTCAAGGCGCCGGTGGCCGGTGTGGCCATGGGTCTCGTGCTGGAAGATGACGGCGACTACGCGGTTCTGACCGACATCCTTGGCGACGAGGATCACCTCGGCGACATGGACTTCAAGGTGGCTGGCACCGAGAAGGGCATCACCTCGCTCCAGATGGACATCAAAGTCGCTGGCATCACGCCGGAGATCATGAAGACCGCACTGGCACAGGCGAAAGAAGGCCGTCTGCACATCCTCGGCGAAATGGCGAAGGCCCTGTCCGAAGCTTCCGAGTTCTCCGTGCACGCCCCGCGCATCGAGACCATGCAGATCCCGACCGACAAGATCCGCGAAGTCATCGGCTCGGGCGGCAAGGTGATCCGCGAGATCGTCGAAGTCTCTGGTGCGAAGGTCGACATCAACGACGAAGGCATCATCAAGATCGCCTCCCCGAACGGCGACTCGATCAAGAAGGCCTACGACATGATCTGGTCGATCGTGGCCGAGCCGGAAGAGGGCAAGGTCTATGACGGCAAGGTCGTGAAGATCGTCGACTTCGGCGCCTTCGTGAACTTCTTCGGCAAGCGGGACGGCCTCGTGCACGTCTCCCAGATCGAGAACCGCCGCCTGAACCACCCGTCCGACGTCCTCAAGGAAGGTCAGGACGTGAAGGTCAAGCTGCTCGGCTTCGACGATCGCGGCAAGGTCCGCCTGTCCATGAAGTGCGTGGACCAGGAAACCGGCGAAGAGATCGTCCAGGAAAAGAAGACCAAGGAAGAAGACGCCTGATCTTCGGCCTGGCCGGACCGCGAAACGACGCAGGGCACCCACTCGGGTGCCCTATTTTTTTTGACGCTGCGGCGCCGCCCGGTCAGGCGAGTTCGGTCTCGACCGAAATATTGCCCTTGGTTGCGTTCGAATACGGGCAGATGAAGTGCCCGCGCTCGACGATCTTTTCCGCAATGTCACGGTCCACGCCGGGCAGGGACACAACCAGCTTGACCGCCAGCCCGAAGCCGCCATCGCTGCGCGGACCGATCCCGACGTGGGCCTTGACCTTTGCATCCGCCGGAACGGTGCCCAGCTTTTCGCTGCTTGCCGCAAACCGCATCGCGCCAAGGAAACAGGCGGCATAACCGGTGGCGAAAAGCTCTTCCGGGTTATGCCCCTTGCCCGAACCACCCAACTCGACAGGGCTGGTCATCGTCACGGTCAGCTTGCCATCGGCGAGCCCCGCCGTGCCATTGCGCCCTTCGCCGGTCGCATGGGCTTCGGTCCAGTATTTCACATCGACGCTCATGGGATATCTCCTCTTTGTCGTACACGCTTATATCGCATACGATATAAACCGCTCCTGAAAACGTCAACCCTTGCGATCTTGTCGTGCACGACATAGTTTGCACTCATGACCCTCGCCCCCAAAGACATGCTCTGCTTTGCGCTGTATTCAACCAGCCATGCCATGCAACAAAGCTACAGGCCGCTGTTGGAAGAGCTTGGGCTGACCTATCCGCAGTATCTCGTCATGGCGGCCCTGTGGCGGGAAGATGGTGTGACAATGGGCGCCTTGGGCCGGGACGTAAAACTGACGAGCAACACGCTGACGCCGCTTGTCAAACGCCTGGAAGCGCGGGGCCTGATCACACGGTCGCGCGGCACGGCCGACGAACGCCAGGTCCGAATCGATCTGACTGAAGCAGGCCGCGCGCTTCAATCTCCGGCCGAAACCGTCGGCGCACGCTTTCTCGAATGCACGGGCCTGACCTACGAAGAGGCCACCGCATTGCACGGCACTCTGGTTTCCCTGCAGGACCGTCTGCGCGCCGCCGCGGAAGGCTGAGCGGACTCGCCGGAATTTGCGGGGAACTTCAGGGTTTCTTTACCAATGACCGGGTAAGCTGAAGTCATCAAAAGGCACGTACTGGTAACGGACACTGTGTGACACTCACGGGATGCGTCCGAAGGCCCCGGCGAGGATGTCGGGGCCTTTTTTTGATCCGAGCTTAGCCCGCTCCCGGCGGTCAACTGGCCGGGCTGGCGTGACGGTGGATCAGCTTCCAGCCCTCCGCGCCCATCTGGAATATCTCCGTAACCCGCAGGCGCATCTCCTGCGCCTTGCCGTCCACCTCCACCTTGGCTGCCTGGTAGCCGACCCAGTAACCGTACTCGTCCGAACTGCCGCTCTCCAGCACCTCGAAAAAGGTCGTGCCACCCGGCGCGAAATGCTCCGCTCCCCGGGCGTTCGCATCGTTGACCGAGGCGGCACCCGTGACCACAGCGCCATCTGGTGCAAAGAAACTCGCGGGGCCTTCCTGTGCCGAAAGGTCCAGCAACAGGTCCGCACGGCCGGTCACATAGGCCCTCGCGGCATTCTCCCGCGCCTTCATGAAGTCGTCGAAATTCGGTCGGGTCAGGGATTGGTCCATTTGGCATCTCCTTTGTCTCGCCCTCTCAACGCCGGGGTCGCAAAAGGGTTGCACCAGCCCGCGACCCTGCCTACCCGGGAGGCCATGCTTGTGCTCGAGAGCATCATCACCGACCGTGGCTCGCGCTACGCCGTCTCCGGCGGGTCCTGCACCTCCGCCGATGACGCCGCCGCCTTTCTCAAGGCGCTGAAGCGGCGCAAGAAGTTCGCCAAGGCGACCCACAATAGCTGGGCCTGTCTGACGGCGGATGCGCCTCTCAAGAACGACGACGGAGAGAGCGGCGCTGGTATGGTCATCCTGAGGATGCTAGAGCGCGAGGGAGTGACCAACCACATCGTGGTGGTTACGCGTTGGTACGGCGGCAAGCATCTGGGCGGCGACCGTTTCCGTCATGTACAGGAAGCGGTTCGATTGTATCTCGAGGCGCGGTAAGGGTTCGCTAACCACGATCCGCTACCCTGGCGGGATGAAATTGCCTTGCGCCTCCCAGGCCGACCTCTGGCTCGATCAGCTGTTCTCGGCACAATCCGTGCAAAAAGGGCGGCGTTGTGCGGCGCTCTGTTTTTGCCGTGGACGCGGAAGTCGGTCGCGACCGCTTCATCGCCGAAGTGCGGCTGCGTGGCTTCCACCTGGTCGAAGGCGGCGGCCAGTTCATCATCATCTGCTGCCGCGGTCCGGTGCGCCACAACTTCTGAACGCGGAAGGTGAGCAGAATTTTAGTCTAAAATTCTGCTCACCTTCCAGACACCAAAACGCCCGCCTTCCGCGTGGAAGACGGGCGTTTCACTGTCCCTCGGAGCCCTTTTCAGGCTTAGGGCGCGCTTAGCGGCGGATGCCGAGGCGCTGAATCAGGGCCTGGTAGCGGGCTTCGTCCTTGACCTTGGTATAGTCCAGCAGCTTGCGGCGCTGGGCGACGAGCTTGAGCAGGCCACGACGCGAATGGTTGTCTTTCTTGTGCGTCTTGAAGTGCTCGGTCAGGGTCGAGATGCGCGAGGTCAGGATGGCAACCTGGACTTCGGGCGAACCGGTGTCGCCTTCCTTGGTCGCGAATTCCTTCATCAGGCGGTTTTTTTCTTCTACCGTAATCGACATCGGGGTCTCCTTTCGGATCATGGGGTTATGGCGCAAGCCGGGATGTCGTCCAGCAGGGCCCGTGGAGAAAATCCACCCGTCGTCCGGGTGGATGCGGGCTGATAGACGATTCACGGTCTCTTGGAAAGCCCCTGAATCGCGCTCAGATCCGGTATTTCTGGGAAGATCGGCCTATCCGCGCCGCACAGGTCAGACAAAGGCCCCTGCAGCGCTTTCACCCACCAGAACGATGGTGCTTACATCCGGGGCCGAAGCAGTCGTCAGGGTCCCCAAAACCGTGCCATCCACCACGATCTCCGTCACGGCGGGATCGTCGGCATTCAGACGCAGGGTGAGATCAGGCGTGGCCGCCCCGCCTGCGTCGTCGTAAACGATCACGATCTGGTCCTCGCCTGCATCGAAATCGGCGAGGTCCGCCGCGTCGTCAACGATCCAGTCACCCAACATGAAGACATCGGCCCCGTCGCCGCCGGTCACCGTGTCACCCTCTCCCGCCACCAGCGTATCCGCGCCGTCGCCACCATTCAGGAAGTCGCCCTCGTCCTGGTCCGTGCCGTCGCCGCCGCGCTCCACGCCGATCACCAGATCGTTGTCCCAACCGCCGAACAGCGTGTCCTGCCCGAGGCCGCCGGCCAGCGTGTCTGCCCCTTCGCGGCCCATCAGCGCGTCGTCTCCGTCGCCGCCGTCCATCAGGTCGTCGCCAAGACCGCCCCAAAGCTCGTCGCCGCCGTCGTCGCCGGACATCACGTCGTTTCCGTCATGACCAAAGAGCTGATCGTCATCCGCGCCGCCGGACAGCACGTCGTCCCCGGCGCCCCCATGCAGCGTGTCGTTCTCGCTGCCGCCCAGCAGCGTGTCGTTGCCGTCGCTGCCGTAAAGCTCGTCATCGGAGGCGCGCGCATCGATCAGGTCGTCACCCGCGCCGCCGTTCAGCAGATCGGTCTGGTCGGTGCCGTCCAGCGTGTCATCCGCATCGCTGCCCGCCTCGATCAACCCCGGCATGTTGATCAGCCCCATGCGGCCGAACAGCGTGCTGGTCTGCGATACCGGACCCGGGTTCGGGGTCAAGCCGATATCCATGTGGACGGTCTGGGTTACGGGTGCCTGGCTCGCGGCCTGCTGGCTGGCGGTCACCGTGCTCCCCGCGTCCGCCGCGTCCTCGGAGGTCTCGTCAACGGCGGCGTCGCCGCCTTCGCCCGTCGCAAAGTCCAGAATACTGGTACCGTTCCCGGTATCTTCCGGCTCGGCATCCTCGCCGGACAATCCCGGTCCGTCGCCTGCCTGCGCGTCGGTGTCCTCCTCCGCATGGTCGGTCTCGCCCGCGATCGGCAGGCTGGCAAAGGCCACCGACCCCAGCACCATCATTCCCATGAGGCCCGCAAGAAAGAACATGATGTGAAACCTCGCACTCCACCGCGACCACTATCCGGCATCGGGAGAGTCCGATCAATGGAATTCCCCCAAAGCGGTTAACGCTGGTTAACGCTCCGCAAGGTCCGGGCACCGGGTCACCGGGTAATCTCACGCTCGCCGGGGCGGATCTCCTCGATGATCTGCGTCGCCAAGTTGCCGAGGATCGGAATGAATTCGATCTGGCTCAGGAACAACACCATGACCGAGACAAGCGCCGAGGCCCCGACCACCGTCCCGAGCCCCATGGCAAGGCCGCGCACGAACTGGAACATGATCATCCGGAAGTACGAATTCTGCACCCGGATGAACCTGTGCCGGTTCAGACGGTGCACCTCGTCCGCCAACCGTGTCAGGTCCTGATGGAATTGTTCGGAACGCTCCGGGTCAAGCTGCATAACGGGACTCTCGTGGCCACTCTGTCGGGTTCACCTTGTAGGATACATACAGCGGATGGCGCGGATGGCCACCCTTTGTCAGGCCGAGGTGCCGCACGTCGCCCTGCAGAAGCGGCGCAATCCGGGCCGCCTGCCCGAGAAAGGTACCATGCACGCCCCATGCCGCCACGGTCAGCGCCGCCGCGCCGGACCAGGCCCGCAGCAGGCCTTCGTTCTGCGGCCCGACGGGATCCGCGGCCCGACGCAGGTCTTCGGGCCGCGTGGCGCGGAAGGCGAAAAGATTGGCAATCCGGACCGCGCCGCAGCCCATGGCCTGCGCCCGCCGCTGGCAGCGCTCTATGGTCGGATCGTTGCGGTGTTCGTCGGCGGTCGAGGGGTTGAGCATCACGAACAGCACCCCCGGCAGCGCCGCGTCCCAGACACGCGCCAGACCGTAGCGATAGGTTTCGCAGGGCGAGTACAGCGCCATGCTGCGCACACCCTCCGCCTCTGCCTGCCGTTCGATCATGTCCCGCAGCATGCCGGGACCGGGACACGTTGACAAGGGCGGCAAACCGGGGCCCACTCCGCCCTATCCAGACGCGCAATCCCGAGGACTTCCATGGACATCACCCGCATCGAAGCCGCCGCAAGGCGGTTGCAAGGCCACGCCCGCCGCACGCCGCTGCTCGGGGCACCGGCGCTGGACGAGATCGCCGGGCGGCGGCTGCTGGTCAAGCCGGAATGCCTGCAGCGCACCGGCAGCTTCAAGTTCCGTGGCGGCTGGTCCGCCGTCTCCGCTCTGCCCGAAGACATCCGCGCGCGGGGCGTCATCGCCTTCTCCTCCGGCAATCATGCACAGGGTGTGGCGCTGGCGGCGCGGGAGCACGGCGTGCCGGCGGTCATCATCATGCCCTCCGACGCACCAAGCCTGAAGATCGGCAACACCCGGGCGCTCGGGGCCGAGGTCGTGCTCTATGAGCGCGGACGCGAGGCCCGTGAGGAGATCGGTCAGAGGCTGTCGCAGGAGCGCGGTCTGACCCTCATCAAACCCTACGACGAGCCGGAGGTGATCGCCGGACAAGGCACCTGCGGTCTGGAGATCGCGGAACAGGCGGCACAGATGGGCATTGCGAAGGCCGAGGTGCTGGTCTGCTGCGGCGGCGGTGGCCTGACCGCCGGCATCGCCTTGGCGCTGGAAGCCCGCGCTCCCGGCATGACGATCCATCCCGCCGAACCCGAAGGCTACGACGACACCGCGCGCTCCCTCGCCTGCGGCGAACGGCAGCGCAACGCCTCGGAATCCGGTGGACTGTGCGACGCCATCCTGACGCCGACGCCGGGCGAGCTGACCTTCCCGATCACGTCCCGTCTCTGCGGTCCGGGGGTGGTGGTCTCCGACGACGACGTCCTGCGTGCCATGGCGCTGGCCTTCCGCCACCTCAAGGTCGTCGCCGAACCGGGCGGCGCGGTGGCGCTGGCCGGAGCGCTGTTCCACGGCGACGAACTGGACGGTGATACGGTGATCGCCACGATTTCCGGCGGCAACGTCGACGAGGCGGTGTTCATGCGGGCGCTGGCCACGTTGGCCTCTTGATCCATCCGGGAAATCCGTGGCGAGCCCGGATAGGGTGGGTTGAAAACCCACCCTACATCCCCGCCGCGGCCTGAACGCGCAAGCGGCCGGTTCAGTCCTTCAACGCCCGCGCCTCATCCACCAGCATCACCGGGATGCCATTCCGGATCGGAAACGCCAGCCCGGCAGCCTTGCTGACCAGTTCCTGCTTCTCGACATCGTAATCCAGCCCGGACTGCGTCACCGGACAGACCAGCGCCTCCAGCATCCGCGGATCGAACGCCTTTTCGCTCATTGCATCACATCCCCTTCACCGCCCCGGAGGGCATATTCGATCAAGGTCACCAAGGTCTCCCGCCGCGTCGCCAGCGACGGCGCCTCCAGCAGCGCCTGCTTGTCCTCCGGCGTGAAATCCAGCAGCATCGACAAGGAGTTGATCAGCAACTCGTCGTCCGCATCCTCCAGCGTCGGCCAATCCGCCGACAGATCCCGCGCGGTGAAATACCTGTCCAGCAGCCGCATGAACGCCTTGCGCTGAAACCCCTCATCCTCTTCGCACCCGGCCCGGTCCCGCTCGAAGCCGTCCCAGCTGACCTCGCAACGGCGGTAGGGCGTGAACCCCTCGACCTCCGCCTGCACCCGGAAGCGCGACAGGCCGCTGAGCGTGATCATGTAGCGCCCGTCCTCCGTCTCGGAGAATTGCGTCACCCGACCGGCACAGCCGATCCGGTGCAGCGCGTTGTCCGCACGCCCCGGCACCACGCTCGGCTGGATCATCCCGATCAGCCGGTGAGAGGTCTTCAGGCAGTCCTCCAACATGGTCAGGTAACGCGGCTCGAACAGATGCAGCGGCAGCCGGGACCGGGGCAGCAGGAGCGCCCCCGGCAACGGGAACACGGGGATCACCCCCGGCAGATCGATGCGTGTCTTCATACCCGCCGACGTAGCCCGCGCCGGGCCTCAGGCAAACAGCATCGACGACAATTTCCGCCGGCCAGTCAACACCACCGGATCGTTCGGCTTGAGCGCGTCGAAGATGGTGAACAGCTGGGTCTTGGCCGCGCTGTCGTTCCACTCCCGGTCGCGCCGGAACAACTCCAGGAGCTGCGCCACCGCGCCCGCCGCGTCGCCATTGGCATAGAGTGCCTGCGCCAGGTCGAACCGCGCCTGGTGGTTGTCCGGCTCGGCATCCACTGCGGCCTGCAACTCCGCCACCGGACCGGCGTTGGCCGCCTGCTTCGCCAGCTGCAACGCCGCATGGGCGGCCTCCAGTTCGGCCGCCTTGGAAATCTCCACCGGCGCACCGTTGAGGATCGCCTCCGCCTGCTCCAGATCGTCCATGGCGATATGCGCCTGCACCATCCCGGCATAGGCCTTGGCATTGGCCGGGTCCTCCCCCAGCACCGCCGCGAAGGTCTGCGCCGCATCCACCGCCGCACCCTGCTCCAGCATCTCGTAAGCCGCCGCGATGGCGTCATCCAGACCGCCGGAGGCATCGCCCCCCGCCGCCTGCACCACGCGCTCGATGAAGGCCTTCAGCTCGGACGCCGGAAGCGCCCCCTGAAAGCCGTCCACCGGCTGACCCTTGTAGAAGGCATAGACAGTCGGGATCGACTGAATGCGCATCTGCGAGGCGATCATCTGCGCCTCGTCGACGTTGACCTTCACCATGCGCACCGCGCCCCGGGCCGCGGAGACAGCCGCTTCCAGAGCCGGCCCCAGCGTCTTGCACGGGCCGCACCAGGGCGCCCAGAAATCCACGATGACGGGGATGTCCTGCGAGCCGTCCACGACCTCCGCCATGAACTCCGCCTCGGTGATGTCCTTGACCAGATCGCCCACCGGCGCCTGACCTTTTCCCAGTTCGAGCATGTTAGCCTCCGCTCCTGCGGTTTCCTTGCCTGCTAGATGGCCCAGCGTCGCGCATCTTGCAAGGGCGGCGGGGCACAGCCCCGCCCTACGGACCGTCCGGCCCGGTCCGTAGGGTGGGTTTTCAACCCACCGTCCGGCTAAACATCAAACGACGCGAACACCGGCGCATGATCCGACGGCTGTTCCCAGCCCCGCGCGGCCCGCAACACCTTGGACGAATGCGCCGCCCCGGCGATGTCCGGCGTCGCCCAGACGTGATCCAGCCGCCGCCCCTTGTCCGCCGCGTCCCAGTCCTTCGCGCGGTAGGACCACCACGAATACAGCTTGCCCTGCGGGATGTCCGCCCTCGTGACATCCACCCAGCCACCTGCCTCCTGCACCTCGGCCAGCGCCTCGACCTCGACGGGCGTATGCGAGACGATCTTCAGCAGTTTCTTGTGATCCCAGACGTCATCCTCGCGCGGCGCGATGTTCAGGTCCCCGACCAGCACCGACCGCTCCGGCGGCGCGGCGCGGAACCAGTCCCGCATCTCCGCGAGATAATCCAGCTTCTGCCCGAATTTCTCGTTCTGCTCCCGGTCCGGGATGTCGCCTCCGGCTGGCACGTAGAAATTGTGGATCACCACCCCGTTGTCCAGCTGCGCCGCCACATGCCGCGCATGTCCCAGCCCGGCGAAATCCCGGTCCCCAAGATCCGTCAGCGGCAGCTTGGACAGGATCGCGACACCGTTGTAGCCCTTCTGCCCCCGCGCCACCACATGGCCATAGCCCAGTGCCGCGAATCCCTCCAGCGGCAGCTTGTCCACCGGCGCCTTGCACTCCTGCAGGCAGAGCACGTCCGGGCTCTCCGCCCGCAGCAACTGCTCGACCAGCGCCGCCCGCAGCCGCACCGAATTGATGTTCCAAGTTGCCAGTGTAAAGCCCATGCCCGCTCTCCCGTTCGCAGTCGGGCGCAGAGTGCAACGGACCGGATCAGGGCGCAACCCGCCCTTTCTTCTCTTTGAAAATACTCTAAAAAAATCCAGTCCCCGCCGCAGGCGCGGGCTCAGATGATCTCGTCCTCGTCGAACATCGCCGGGACCTCCGGGTGCGCGTCGAACACGCCCGCCGCCGCCTTTGCCGCCTTCGGCTTCTCCGGGCGGCCGATGTGGAACAGCGCGTCGCCCTCGTTGACCACCGGCAGATGCGAACGCCCGACGATGATGCCGTGCTCTTCCGCCACGATCTCCGCCTCGCGCTCGCCGAACGGGTCGGTGACGATGCCGAGCACCATGCCCGGATCGACCCATTCGCCGCTGGCCTTCAGGGTGCGCAGCAGCCCGCCGGACGGCGCCCGCAGCCAGCTCGACCCCTCGCACAGCACCCCGTGCTTGCGCGGCTTCGGCACGCCGCGCTCCGGGATCATCTCCAGCGCCGCCATGACCCGAAGGATGCCCGCCACCCCGGCGCGGGCGGCGAACTCATCGAAGCGCAACCCCTCGCCCGCCTCGTACAGGAGCACGTCCACACCCGCCCGCTCCGCTTCCATCCGGAGCGAGCCGTCGCGGACCCTGGACATCATCGTCACCGGCGCGGCAAAGGCCTCGCCCAACGCCTTCAACCGTTTGTTCCCGGGCGTCAGGCGGATCTGCGGCAGGTTCTCGCGGCCCACCGCCGCCGAATGCAGGTCGATCCCCACGTCGGCCCGCAGCACCACCTCGCGCATGAACAGCTCCGCCAGCCGCGCGGCAAGGGACCCGGATGCATGGCCCGGGAAACAGCGGTTCAGGTCGCGCCGGTCCGGCAGGTAGCGGCTCTGGTTCAGGAACCCGAAGGAGTTGACGATCGGCACCGCGATCAGCGTGCCCGCCAGACGCGACACCGGCGCCGCCTTCAGCAGACGCCGCACGATCTCTACGCCGATCACCTCGTCGCCGTGGATCGCGGCGGAGACGAACATCACCGGACCCGGCCGCTTGCCATGCACCACATGCGCCGAAAGCGTCACCGGCGTGTGATCCGACAGCACCGAGACCGGCAGATCGACGGTGCGGCGGGTTCCGGGTGCGACGGTCTCGAAGCCGAGAACGAAGGCGTCGGGCATGAGCAATCTCCTGATCTGCCTGCGGAAATTACGGCGCCCCGCCGGGCCGCGCAACTCTCACGATGGATGGCGACCGGCACAGCACCCCAAAAGCGCCTCATCTGCTGTCCGACCGGGCACGATCCGGAAAACAAAAGCCCCCGGCGCTCTGTCGCCGGGGGCTGCCATGTCTTTTCGTCTTGCCCGAAAGGGTCCGCCGCTCAGGCCGGGTCCTTTGCGAACCGCAGGTAGGGCAGCTTGATATCCAGCGCGCCGTATTTCGCTTCGGCGGCGGCATTGTCCAGCGACAGTGCGACGATCACGTCCTGCCCGGTCTCCCAGTTCGCCGGGGTCGCCAGCGGCTGCTCGTAGGTGCGCTGCAGCCCATCCAGCGCCCGCAGAATCTCGGCGAAGTTGCGGCCCACGGACATCGGGTAGGTCATCATCAACTGCACCTTCTTGTTCGGCGCGATGATGAAGACGGAGCGCACCGTCGCGCTGTCCGCCGGGGTGCGGCCATCGGGCAGATAGGCATCGGCGGGCAGCATGTCGAGCGCCTTGGACACGGTCAGGTCAATGTCCGCCACGATCGGAAAGCCCGCCTTCGCACCGGAGGTCTTCTCGATATCGCCCTTCCATTTGGTGTGCTCGGCAGCACCATCGACGGAGATGCCCATCACCTTGGTGTTCCGCTTCGCCCACTCGTCCGAGAGCTGCGCCACGGCACCGAACTCGGTGGTGCAGACCGGGGTGAAATCCTTCGGGTGCGAGAACAGGATCGCCCAGCTGTCGCCGATCCAGTCATGCAGCGTGATCTCACCAAGATCGGTCGGGACGGTCAGGTTCGGGATTTCGGAGTTGATGCGCAAGGCCATGATGACATCCTTTCTGTCAGGGGTTCTGTCAGCGTTCCCCCACGTATCTAGGATCTCCGCTGGCGGTCGTAAACGCAATTTAGATATATTCTAACTTAGCGATATTAAGCCCCCCTTGCGCCCGCGCCGGGCCGGTGACAGAGTGCCGCCAATCACCGACCATCCGGTCGGATAAAATCCCAAGATCCTTAACGGGAGGCACGCATGCTCGAAAAGAGACAATTCTACATCAACGGAACATGGGTCGATCCGGTCGACGGGACCGATCACAAGGTCATCGACCCCTCGACCGAAGAGCCCTGCGCGGTGATCTCGCTCGGCGGCAAGGCCGACACCGATGCCGCGGTCGCCGCTGCGAAGGCGGCGCTGCCCGGTTGGATGGCCACGCCGGTGGAAGAGCGCATCGCTGCGCTCGAGCGCCTTCTGGAGGCCTACAACAGCCGCACCGAGGACCTCGCGCAGGCGATGAGTATGGAAATGGGCGCGCCCATCGCCCTTGCCCGCACCAGCCAGGCCGGCGCCGGCGCGTTCCACCTCAAGAACTTCATCGCGGCCGCCAAGGCCTTCGAATGGGAAAAGCCGCTGGGTGAACACGCCCCGGACACCCGCATCATCCATGAGGCCGTGGGCGTCTGCGCGCTCATCACGCCGTGGAACTGGCCGATGAACCAGGTCACCCTGAAGGTCGGCGCGGCGCTGGTGGCCGGCAACACAATGGTGCTCAAACCCTCCGAGGAAAGCCCGATCGACGCCATGGTCTTCGCCGAGATCGTCGATGCGGCGGGCATCCCGCCGGGCGTCTTCAACCTTGTGAACGGCGATGGCGCCGGGGTCGGCTCGCAACTGTCGGCGCACCCCGATGTGGACATGGTCAGCTTCACCGGCTCCACCCGCGCGGGCACCGCCATCTCCAAGGCTGCCGCGGATACGCTCAAGCGCGTGCACCTGGAACTTGGTGGCAAGGGTGCGAACCTCGTCTTCGCCGATGCCGACGACAAGGCCGTGAAGCGCGGCGTGCTGCACATGATGAACAACTCGGGGCAGTCGTGCAACGCGCCCTCCCGGATGATCGTCGAGGCGTCGCGCTATGACGCCGCCGTCGAGGAAGCCGCCGCCGTAGCAAGCGCGGTGACGGTCGGCCCCGCCTCCGAAGACGGCCGCCACATCGGCCCGGTGGTCAACGCCGCGCAATGGGGCAAGATCCAGGATCTGATCCAGAAGGGCATCGACGAAGGCGCGCGCCTTGTTGCCGGCGGCCTCGGCCGCCCGGACGGGCTGAACAAGGGGTTCTACGTCCGCCCGACGGTGTTCGCCGATGTGACGAACGACATGACCATCGCACGCGAGGAAATCTTCGGCCCGGTGCTCTCGATCCTGAAATTCGACAGCGAGGAAGAGGCGGTTCAGATCGCCAACGACACGCCCTATGGCCTCACGAACTACGTCCAGTCGGCCGATGCGGACCGCCGCCACCGCCTCGCCAGGCAGCTGCGCTCCGGCATGGTCGAAATGAACGGCCAGGCCCGCGGTGCTGGCGCTCCTTTCGGCGGCATGAAGGCCTCGGGCAATGGCCGCGAGGCGGGCAGCTGGGGCATCCACGACTTCGTCGAGGTCAAGGCCGTGAGCGGCTGGGCGGCGGAATAGACGTCAGCAGAGGGTTTGCGCCGCGCTGACGCGCGTCGCCACGCGGGGGCTCCGCCCCCGCACCCCCGGTCGCGACACCCTCGGTCGGAGGCATCCGGCGGCGGCTTCGGAAGGTATTTGCCGGACCAGAGAAGACAGGGCGCGCCCGTCTTCCCTGGTCCGGGGCTTGCTGACGGGGCAGGCGTGGGAGCCCGCACCACGGGGAAAAAGTGGCGCGTTAAGGAAATTTTCTGGCGTTTCGGTGATCTGACGCCGAAGCGGCCGCGCCAGACGGGCAATCTGTACGAAACACGCCGCGAATCGTAGCAAACGTCCCTTGAACGGGCAAATGCGCCGATACCCGGGCCCGACAATCTGTACGAAAATCGGCTGGTTTTGTACCAAACGCCGTCGAGCCGGGCGTCCGGGGGACAGCCAGCGCCCCGTTAACCCCGATGTCCGATGGCTTTACGGATCAGAAATCCGGTTGTGCCCGGAACTTCATGCCCCTGCCATTCTCCGGGTGGTTGAGCCGCAGTTCCTCCGCGTGCAGCATCATCCTCGGATAAAGCCCCGCGGTTTCAGGGGCATAGAGGGCGTCGCCCAGAATCGGATGGCCGAGCGACAACATGTGCACCCGCAGTTGGTGGCTCCGCCCGGTATGCGGGAACAGCCGAACCCGGCTTTCTGCCCCGCCTGACGACACAACCTTCCATGCCGTCAGCGCCGGTTTTCCAGTTTCCCGGCAGACCATCTGCCTCGGGCGGTTGGGCCAGTCGACGATCAGCGGCAGGTCGACCTCGCCTTCTTTGGGCTCCAGCTCTCCTGCTATCCTGGCCACGTAGGTCTTCTTGACCTTGCGATTTTCGAACTGCAGACCGAGGTGTTTCTGCGCGTGGGCCGTCAGAGCAAAGACCATCACCCCGGAGGTGTCCCGGTCCAGCCGGTGCACCAACCGCACGGTCGGGAAGGCTTTCTCCAGCCGCGTCAGCAGGCAGTCCTCCAGCCCCTCGCCCTTGCCGGGCACGGACAGCAGCCCGGCGGGTTTGTCGACGATCAGCAGGTCGCTGTCTTCATGCAGGACGGGAATCTCCCCCTGCGGCGGGTCGTAGGTGTCACTCATGCCCTCCTTTAGGCCTCCCGGCGCGAGCAACGCAAGGCTCCCCGCGGCGTCTTGGTCCTCTGGAAGGGCAAACCGTGGACACTACCCCCGGACCTTCTCCCCTTTCGGATCGTACATCGGCCTGAGCGCCGCCATCGCCTTCACCCGCCGCCCCGCCACGTCGATCTCGTAGTCCGAAGCCAGCACGTCTTCCGCGCTCTCACCCGTGCAGGGCACATACCCGAGGCCGACCGCGCCGCCGAGCGTGTGGCCATAGCCACCGGACGTCAGCTGTCCCACGATCTTCCCGTCCCGCAGGATCGGCTCGTTGTGGTAAAGCATCGGGGCCGGGTCGGTCAGCAGGAACTGTACCAGCCGCCGGTCAAGCCCGGCCTCCTTCCTGCGCAGCACCGCGTCCCGCCCGATAAAACCGACCTTCGCCGTTTTCACCGCAAAGCCGAGACCCGCCTCCAGGACGTGGTCCTCGCAGGTGATGTCATGGCCGAAATGGCGAAAGGCCTTCTCGATCCGGCAGCTGTCCATGCTGTGCAGGCCGCAGTAGGTCAAACCCAGATGCGTTCCTGCCTCGTCAATGGTTTCAAACACATGCGCGGCCATGTCGGCGCTGACGCAGATCTCCCAGCCAAGCTCCCCGACATAGGACACCCGATGCGCGCGGGCAACGCCGAGACCGATTTCGATCTCCCGTGCCGTGCCGAACGGAAAGGCCTCGTTGCTGAAGTCGTCCGGAGACACCCGCGCCAGCAACTCCCGCGCTTTCGGCCCCATGACCGCCAGCACGCCTTCGCCCGCCGTCACGTCGGTGATGACCGTCCGCCGGTCACCCACATGGCGCCGCAGCCAGGTTTCGTCAGCCAACCGCGTTGCCGCAGGGGTGACGACGAGATAGGCGGTTTCCGACAGACGTGTTACCGTCACGTCCGCCTCTATCCCCCCGCGATCATTCAGAAATTGCGTATAGACAATGCGGCCCGGGGCGACGTCCACGTCATTGCCGCAAACATGGTTAAGAAACGCGCAGGCGTCCGGCCCTTCCACCCGCAGCTTGCCGAAGGACGACATGTCGTACGCTCCGACACCCTCCCGCAGGGCCCGGTGTTCCCGCGCCTGATTGGCGAACCAGTTCGGCTTGCCCCAGGTGTAGGCATAGGCGGCGGACTGGCCTTCTGCCGCATACCAGTTCGCCCGCTCCCATCCGGCCAGTTCGCCGAAAACCGCGCCTTTCGAGGCCAGTTGCGCATGGAACGGCGAGCGTCGCACGCCCCGCGCCGTGGCCTTCTGCCGATAGGGGAAATGGTCGGCGTAGAGCAGGCCCAAGGTCTCGCTGACCCGTTCCCTCAGATAACGCCGGTTGCGCTGGAACGGCTGGGCGCGAGAAATGTCCACGTCCCCAAGGTCGAACGGCTTCTGCCCGTCTTCCATCCATTGCGCCAAGGCCATACCGGCGCCCCCGGCGCTCTGGATGCCAATGGAGTTGAACCCGGCCGCAACCCAGACGTTCTCCATCCCCGGCGCTTGCCCGAGGTGATAGGCATTGTCCGGCGTGAAGCTTTCCGGCCCATTGAAAAACGTATGGATTCCTGCCTTTTCCAGCATCGGCATGCGTTTGACGGCGGCTTCGAGGATCGGCTCGAAGTGGTCGAAATCCTCGGGCAGCTGGTCGAATTCGAAGCTCTCGGGGATGCCATCCATGGCCCAGGGTTTGGATTTCAACTCGAAGGCCCCGACCATGATCTTGCCCGCGTCCTCCTTGTAATAGGCCGCCTCGTCCGGCACCCGCAGCACCGGCAACGGAGTCAGCCCGGGGATCGGTTCGGAGACGATGTAGAAGTGCTCGCAGGCGTGCAGCGGCACGTTTGTGCCCAGCATCGCGCCCACCTGTCGCCCCCACATGCCGCCGCAGTTGACGACGTGATCGCAGGTGATCGTGCCTTGTTCGCCAGCTTCGGTCTGATACTCAACCGCTTTGACCCGGCCCCCTTCGCGCACCGCGCCCGTGGCCTTCACGCCTTCCAGGACCAAGGCCCCCCGGTCCCGTGCGCCCCGCGCCAGAGCCAGCGCGATATTGCCCGGATCGCCCTGCCCGTCCTTCGGCAGGTAGACCCCGCCGTGCAGCCCGTCCGGGTTCAGATGGGGGTAACGCTCCATCACACCGTCCACGGAAATCTCTTCGATTTCAACGCCGAAGGCGCGGGCCATGGCGGCCTGACGGCGCAACTCCTCGTGACGCTCGGCGGTCAGGGCCACGGTGATCGAGCCCACGCGGCGGAAGCCGGTGGCAAGCCCGGTTTCCTCTTCGAGCCGCCCGTAAAGCTCCTGCGAATACTTGGCGAGTTTCGTCATGTTCGCCGTCGCCCGAAGCTGCGCGATCAGCCCCGCCGCGTGCCATGTGGTGCCGGAGGTCAGGCGCTTGCGCTCGAGCAGGACCACGTCGATCCAGCCGAGTTTCGTAAGGTGGTAGGCAACGGAGCAGCCGATGACGCCGCCTCCGATGATGACGACGCGGGCGTGATTGGGCATGTCCATGGGCGTCTTCCCCTGTCGGTCTGTCAGACAATGGTGTGGCCCGCCGCGCGCAGGCGGCTGGCGATTTCGCGGATGTGCTCGGGGCCGGTCTCGCAACAGCCGCCCAGGATCGTCGCGCCCATGTCGACCCAGCGCAGCGCGTGGTCAGCGTAGGCCGCGGGACCGAGGTCGGTGCGGGCGCTCAGCGCCGCAACCGTGGGAGCGTCCTGCAGGAAGGCTTCTGTGATCATGGTGAAAGCATTGGCATAGGCCCCGTAGGGCAGGCTCTGACGGGCGAAGATTTCCAGCGCGGCGGGCATCGCCTCCGGCACCGAGCAATTGGCGAGGATCGCCGCCGCCCCGTCCGCCGCGATCTCCAGCGCCTCCGCGACAGGCTCGCCCGAGCGCAGCCGCGTGCCGTCCGCGTCATCCACCGTCAGCGACAGCCAGACCGGCCGGCCATGGTCCCGCACCGCCAGAAGCGCCGAGCGGGCATGGTCCAGCGAGGACACGGTTTCCAGAATGAACAGGTCCACATGCGGCGCCTGCAGTGCCGCCACTTCGGCATAGAGCGGCATCGCCTCCAGCACCGGCGGATGGATGTCCGGCCGGTAGCTGGCCCTGAGCGGCCCGATGGACCCGGCAATCCGGCCTGACCCGAAGCTGTCCCGTGCGGCATGGGCCTCCTGCAGCGCCATGGCCATGAGGTCCTTGAACCGTTCCGGAATGCCCGCCCGCTCCAGCCGGTCGCGCAGAATGGCATAGGTGTTCGTCGTGGCGACCATCGCGCCCGCATCGAAGTAATCGCGGTGCAGGCCCGCCACCAGCCCCGGGTGATCCATCATCACCTGCGTTGACCACAGCGCCGTCGGCTCATCGCCGGAGCGTTTGACGAGTTCCTGTCCAAGCCCGCCATCAAGCAGGGTAATTTCGGCTTTGGTCACGATCAGTCCCTTTGCGGAAGGCCATCGGAGAGGGTGTAGTAGTCCCCCTTCGTGGCGGTGAAGATGTGTTTTTCGAGATGAAGCCCGGTCGGCCCGTCCACCGCGCCGAGGGCAAAGCTCATCGTGTCTTCGTCATGGGCTTTCCAGAACAGAAAGGCCCCGCAGTCGGGGCAGATGCCGCGGCGGGCCTGTTCGGTCAGGGAGACCCATTTGACCGGGCCGTCGACGGCAATCCCGGTCTCCGGGACGAACGCCGACGCCCAGACATGACCGGACATCTTGCGGCATTGGGAGCAATGACAGCAGGACGCGCCCTGCGGCGGTCCGCTGACGGTGAACGTGATGGCTCCGCAGGCGCAGGACCCCTTCATCGCAATACTCCTTCGGGCAGGGCCGTCGCGGCAAGCGCGAGGCCGTAGAGGATGAAACACCCCGCCAGCACACGGCGGATCGAGGTATTCGCCACGGCGGACAGTGCCGCCCGGCCGATCCCCGCGCCGAGCGCGGTGTAGGTGGTGTAGCTCAGCGCCGTGAGGGTCAGCGCCGTCGGCACGATCACCCACATCTGCGGACCGATGGGTACGTCCGTCTGCACGAATTGCGAGAAGGCCGCGAGATAGCCCGCGACGGATTTCGGGTTGATCGTGGCGATCATGAAGGCGCGGGAATAGATGTGGTGCGAAGGCGCCTCGGTGCCGGTCATGGGCCGCGCCGCCCTGCGCCAGTTGCGCACCCCGAGCCAGATCAGCACCAGCGCGCCGACGATCTTGGCCACCAGGAAGCCGGTCGGCGAGGTGGTCAGCAGCGCGGTGATCCCGGCAGCGGAGAGGAACAGGAACAGCAGCGCCTGCGTCAGGATGCCGAGGACGCCCCAGAGACTGCGCAGCAGGCCGAAGGTCATGCCATTCTGGATGCAATTGACCGCATTCGGCCCCGGAGAGGTAACGAAGAGCACCCAGAACGACGCGAAGATGAGCCAGCCTTGAAACGACATCAATACACCGGCGGCGCGATGACCCAGATCGCCTGCGCGGGGGCGTCATGGGGGTTGATCCATTCGAAGGTCTCGCCCCGGATGCGGAAGCTGTCGCCGGGCGTAAGGGAGAAAGGCTTGCCCGCTATGATCAGGTCCAGTCGGCCGCTGATCAGGTAGCCAACCTCCTGTGTCGGACGGCTGACCGGCTCGCCGATGCGCGAATGCGGCGCGAAGGTGCAATGGACCACCTCGAAATCGTCGGTCAGGTCCGGCGAGAGCAGTTCCTCGACCAGCCCCGCCTGTCGCGAGCCGATGGGCCGGCGAGCGGTTTGCCGGACGATAAGCCCCGCCTCGTCCAGCGGCGTATCGGGACGGCCAAAAAGCGAGGAGACCGGAATGTCGAGCAACGCCGCCATGTGACGCAGGTCGGTTATCGACGGCTCCGAAAGATCCCGCTCGACCTGGCTCAGCCAGCCGACGGAGCGATCCATCTGCCGGGCCATCTCCTGCAGGGTCAGCCCGCGCATCCGGCGCACGGCGCGCAGGTCAGCTCCAAGGGTAGTCGAGGGAGGCGTGGACATTGCGGCCAGGGTTCCGTGAAATATCGAGCGGTAATTTCACGGTGTGGCGACCGGGGTGAAATTTCAAGAGAAATTTTCACGGCCTCCCGAAGAAAAACTGATGGGCCCTCGCCCGCCGGGGCTTTTACTCCGCGCAGTCCTCGAACACCCGGTCGAGGATCGCCTGCAGCGCCCCGGCATCCGCCTCGTCGAATGCGACTGCGCGGTCGCTGTCTATATCCAGCACACCGAGCAGCACACCCGCTCCGTTCCGCACCGGCAGGACAAGCTCCGAACGGGTGCTGCTGGAACAGGCGATATGCCCCGGGAACGCCTCCACATCCGCCACGATCTGCGCTTCCCCGGTCCGGGCGCAGGCCCCGCAGACTCCCCGCACAAACGGGATGACAAGACAGCCATGCCCGCCCTGATAAGGCCCGATCTTCAACACCTCCGGCGCGACGACCCGATAGAACCCGGTCCAGTCGAAACGGTCGTCCGCATGGTGGATCTCGCAGGCCAGCGTGGCCATGAGCGCCACGGTGTCGGTCTCACCCTCGGTCAGGCTCGCGATGACCCGGGACAGCTCCGAATAATCGACCCGTGCCATCTCAGAGCCGCTCGATGGCAATCGCCGTGCCCTCGCCGCCACCGATGCAGATCGCCGCGACACCCCGCCGAAGCCCGCGCTTTTCGAGGGCGTTGAGCAGGGTCACGATGATCCGTGCACCGGAGGCCCCGATCGGATGACCCAGCGCACAGGCCCCGCCGTGAACGTTCACCACGTCGCGGGGTAGACCCATTTCCTTCATGAAAGCCATCGGCACGACCGCAAAAGCCTCGTTGACCTCCCACAGATCCACGTCCGAGCGCTTCCAGCCGATGCGCTCCAGCAACTTCTTCGCAGCAGGCACCGGAGCGGTCGGGAAATCCTTCGGGGCCTGCGCGTGGCTGGCATGGCCAAGGATGCGCGCCCGCGGCACGGCACCGGACTTTGCCGCAAGGTCCAGAGTCGTCATAACCAGCGCCGCCGCCCCGTCGGAAATGGAGGATGAGTTCGCCGCCGTGACCGTCCCGTCCTTGCGGAAGGCCGGTTTCAGCAGCGGGATCTTCTCCGGCCGCGCCTTGCCCGGCTGTTCGTCCCGCGTGATGATTTCCTCGCCGGTGCGGGTGTGCAGCGTGACGGCGGTGATCTCCCGGTCGAAGGCCCCGTCCCGCTCCGCATCCAGAGCGTTCGTGAGCGAGGCGAGCGCATATTGGTCCTGCGCCTCTCGGGTGAACTGGAACGCCTCGGCGCAATCCTCGGCAAAGGTGCCCATCAGCCGGCCCTTGTCATAGGCATCCTCGAGACCATCGAGAAACATGTGGTCGACCACCTGCCCGTGTCCGATGCGGGCCCCGCCGCGCATCTTGGGCAGCAGGTACGGCGCTTCCGTCATCGATTCCATGCCGCCCGCGACGATGGTGTCCGCGTGGCCGAGCGCCAGCCGGTCCCAGGCCATCATAGCGGCCTTCATGCCGGACCCGCACATCTTGTTGAGCGTCGTCGCCGGAACCTCTTCGCCGAGACCCGCCGCAAACCCGGCCTGCCGCGCCGGGGCCTGGCCCTGTCCCGCCGGCAGCACGCAGCCCATCAGGAGTTCGTCCACCGCGGGACGACCGGCCTCCGCGAGAGCCCCGGATATTGCCGCCCCGCCCAGCGTCGCGGCGCCGATACCCTCGAAAACCCCTTGAAATCCGCCCATGGGCGTGCGCGAAGCCCCGGTGATGACGACGTCCTTCATGTGCTCTCCTCCTGAATTCATGGCTCCTGAATACCGAATGGTAAGGAATGCCGTCTAGGGTGCCCGTGCACGAGTACCTGTGAGGACCGCATGAAACTTTCAACCCGTACACTCGGTTCCGTCGAGATCGTGGCCGTCGACGCCAGCCGAATCGACGCGGCCGTGGCCATCCAGTTCAAGGATCAGATGCGCGAGGTTCTGGCGGACGCCGCAGATCGCGTCATCCTGGACCTTGAGCAAGTGGACTTCATCGACTCGAGCGGCCTTGGCGCCATCGTCGCGGCCATGAAGTTGATGCCGAGCGGGCGCAAGCTGGAACTGGCCGCGCTGACACCGACGGTCGACAAGGTGTTCCGCATGACGCGCATGGATTCGATCTTTCCGATCCACGAGAGTGTCGGCTCGGCGATACAGAGCGCCGCCTGACGGAACCCTGGTAGGAGATCAGGCAATGCAGCCGGTCAGCAGCCAGGACGGCAATGCGCTCAACTATGTTCTGAGAAGCCGTCCGGACGCGGTGCGCGAAACATTGATGCGCGTCCGCAGCGACATGCTCGGGCTCGGGGTCGGACCCGAGGATTTCGGGCTGTGCGAGATCGTCCTTGCCGAAGCGCTCAACAACATCGTCGAACATGCCTACAGCGAAGCGGCTGACGGCGAAATCCGCTTGTCGCTGTCTGTGGACGCGCGAACATTGGTAGCAAGGATCGAGGACTTTGGCCTCGGAATGCCCGGCGGCGGCCTGCCCGAAGGCGGCCTCGGCTCACTCGACGTGGCAGTGAACGATCTGCCCGAGGGCGGGTTCGGCTGGTTCATGATCCACAGCATGACCGACACGCTGTGCTACCGGCGCAAGAATGGCGTCAACATCCTGGACTTTACCATCCCGTTCCCGGCGCAGCCCTGACCATCGCATCGCGCTTCAGCCCGCCCCCCGAAGGCCACGGTTAACCACTTCCACAAATGGTCAGGATGACGCCTTAATCGCGACAGAATACACCGTCAAAAAGGGACTTGTAGCTGCATAAGGCTTCCCTCGGCGTCGCGCATTAACAGCCCCCACCCAGTGTGCGGCGTCGAGGTCTACCTCCCGGACGAACCAATGATCGGCCCCAAGGCCGCCGCTCGATGCGGCGGCGTTTCTGCGTTTCGGGGTCATGCGGACCGGGCCGGCGCAGAGCCTTCACATTTCCCCGACGCCACCATATTTCCGCCCCGATCCTCCGCCATTTCTGTCCCCGTAGCTGCACAAGGCTTCCCTCGGCGCCGCGCGTTAACAGCCCCCACCCAGTGCGCGGCGTCGAGGTACTTGCAAGGGGCGTATCCAGACATATCCCGAAGCACAGGCTCCATTGACCTCGCCCTGCGGGTCGATATCTTCGCGACCAAGAGGAAAAGGAGCCTGCCCCATGCGCGATTTTCACCTGCCGGGACGGTCCGCCGTTTACGCCACCAACGGCATCTGCGCCACATCGCATCCGCTCGCCGCGGGTGTGGCGGTGGATATCCTGCGCCGTGGCGGCAACGCGCTCGACGCCGCCATTGCCGGAGCGGTCTTGCTGGGCCTTGCCGAACCGCAGATGACAGGCATCGGCGGCGATTGCTTCACGCTGATCTCGCCTGCCGGGAGCGACGACGTGATCGCCGTCAACGGCTCTGGGCGCGCCCCGAAGGCCGCCAGCGCCGCCGCCTTGCGCGACAAGGGGCTCGAAACCGTCCCGCTGCACACCCCTGACGCCGTCACCATCCCGGGCGCCGTCGACGCCTTCTGCACGATGTCGGAAAAATGGGGCAAGCTCGGCCTTGCCGACATACTCGCTCCCGCCATTCACTACATGGAACACGGCGTGCCCGTCGCGCCGCGCGTCGCCTTCGACTGGGCCAAGGACACCGCCGCGCTGCAGGGTCATGGCCGCAAACATTTCCAGCCCGGCGCCGTGCCGAACCCCGGCGATCTGTTCGCCCTGCCCGCGCAGGCCGAGGCGCTGAAACGCATCGCCGCGCAGGGCCGTGCGGGGTTCTACGAGGGCGAGGTTGCCGAGGACATGGTCAAGACCCTCAATGCCCTCGGCGGTGTGCACACGCTGGAGGATTTCGCCGACACGCGCTGCACCATCGGCGCACCCATCGGCAGCGACTATCGCGGCCGCACGTTGCTCGAGCACCCGCCGAACGGGCAGGGCATCATCGCGCAACTGATTCTCAACATCCTGTCGCAGTTCGATCTCGCCGCGCTAGACCCGTTCGGCGCCGAGCGCATCCACCTCGAAGCCGAGGCGGCAAAGCTCGCCTATGACGCCCGCAGCCGCTTCCTGGCGGACCCGGCGACCATGACCGGACTGGATCATCTGACCAGCATGGAGACCGCTGCGCGTCTTGCGGCGCTGATCGACCCGAACCGCGCCATGGCCTCCGCCGCCAAGACCTCCGAGGCGGTGCACAAGGACACGATCTACATCACCGTGGTGGACAAGGACCGCATGGCGGTCTCGCTGATCTACTCGATCTTTCACGGATTCGGCTCCGGGATCGCCTCGGAGAAGTTCGGCATCCTGTTCCAGAACCGCGGTGCGGGATTCTCGCTCAAGGAAGGCCACCCGAATGAGATGACGGGCGGGCAGCGTCCGATGCATACCATCATCCCCGCGATGCTCTGCGATGGCGGGCGGGTGACCATGCCTTTCGGTGTCATGGGCGGACAGTACCAACCCAACGGGCACGCCCGCGTCGTCTCCAACATGACCGATTTCGGGATGCACGCGCAGGAGGCCCTGGACGCGCCGCGCAGCTTTGCCTTCGATGGCAAGCTGCAACTCGAACGGGGGTTCGCGCCCGAAGTGGCGGCGGCCCTGAGCGAGAAGGGCCACGTCATCGAAACGCCCGAGACGCCGCTCGGCGGTGCGCAGTCCATCGTCATCCACGAGACCGGTGTGCTGGAAGGCGCGTCGGACCCCCGCAAGGACGGCTGCGCCCTGGGGTATTGACCCGGCAAACGGCATTTGTCTGCAAGTCGATGCAACCGTCAGACAGATGCCTCCGCCGCGCCCAAATTTCGCCTCGGACCGATGCAACCTGAAGGTTGTATTGATCCGGGAGAGACAGGACATGGTCGGACCGATTGCAGCGATGGAGAGCTTCGTCTTCAAGGCCTTCGACTTCAGCGGTCGGGCGACGCGGGCGGAATTCTGGTGGGCTTTCCTCGGCCTCGGACTGCTGACCTGTGGCGCGTTGGCTATGGACGTCTATACGCTCATAAGCCTTGATTTGGCCGACATCGGCATGAGCTCCCTGATCACGCCGTGGCTGTTTCTGCTGACCTTCATCCCGTATCTCTCCTTGCGCGTGCGCCGCCTGCACGACATAGGCCGGTCCGGGCTTTTCCTGTTCTTGGACGTGGTGCCCATCATCGGGCCGATTCTGACCCACATCATGCTTTCCATGCCCTCGCAGCCGGAGGAAAACGCCTGGGGCCAGCCGCCCCGCCACGTCATGACGCGGCACACGCCGCGCGACGCTGCGCCCGGCAGTTTTGCGGCCGAGGCAAAGGCGCAGACGGCGGCGCCGAAGCCCCACAACGCCTTCCAGAGCTATGCCTACCTGGTCAACGGCGAAGCAGAGCCAACGCCAGACATGATCGAACAGCGTCGTGCGGAGATCCGCGACTATTACCGCAGCCGGGTTCTGGGACAGGCCTGAACCTGCCCGCCGGGCTCAGTAGCTGTATTCGTCGTAGATCCGGGTCAGATCGCCGTTCCAGTCGCCGTGGTAATGCTCCAGCAACTCGTCCGCAGGGGTCTTGCCACTCTCGACACTTTCTTTCAGTGCGTTGAGGAAATGCGTCTCGTCCGGGACAAGACCACCGGCCCCGGGCCGCGCCCGCGCCTTCAGTCCCGCCTCGGCGATGGCCACAACCTCGCGGGCGAGGTCGTGCATCTTCACGCCGCCCGCCTCGGCCTGCAACCCGTCGACCGAGGCCGCCACGCGCAGCCCCTCGCGGGTTTCGGCGTCCCAGCCCTTGACCAGATCCCAGGCCGCATCCAGCGCCGATTGATCGTAGGTCAGGCCGACCCAGAACGCCGGAAGCGCGCAGAGCCGCCGCCACGGGCCGCCATCCGCGCCGCGCATCTCGATGAATTTCTTGAGCCGCGCCTCGGGGAACACCGTGGTCAGGTGATCGGCCCAGTCGGACAGGGTTGGCGTCTCGCCCGGCAACGCCGGGAGCTGGCCTTTGAGGAAGTCGCGGAAGGACTGGCCGAGCGCGTTGATATACTTGCCGTCGCGGTAGACGAAATACATCGGCACATCGAGCACGTAGTCGGTCCAGGCCTCGAAACCGAAGCCGTCCTCGAAGACAAACGGCAACATGCCGGTGCGGGCGTCATCGAGATTGCGCCAGATCAGCGAACGCCAGCTCTTGTGGCCATTCGGTTTGCCCTCGAAGAAGGGCGAATTGGCGAAAAGCGCGGTCGCGACCGGCTGCAGCGCCAAGGCCACGCGCATCTTCTGCACCATGTCTGCTTCTGAGCCGAAGTCGAGGTTGACCTGCACGGTGCAGGTCCGGCGCATCATGGCGGTGCCCATGGTGCCGACCTTCTGCATGTAGTCGTTCATCAACTTGTACCGGCCCTTTGGCATGAGCGGCATCTGCTCATGCGTCCAGATCGGCGCGGCACCAAGGCCGATGAAGCGCACGCCGATCTCGTCGGCGATGGACTTTACCTCGGCGAGATGCTCGTTCACCTCGTCACAGGTTTGATGGATGGTTTCCAAAGGGGCCCCGGACAGCTCCAGCGCCCCGCCCGGCTCCAGGCTGACGTTCGCGCCATCCTTCTCCAGCCCGATCAGGAAACCGCCCTCGCGCACCTCGGCCCAGCCATAGCTGTCGCGCAGCCCCTCGAGCACGGCGCGAATGGAGCGTTCGCCGTCGAAGGGCAGCGGCTTCAGCGTATCCTTGCAGTAGCCGAATTTCTCATGTTCGGTCCCGATGCGCCAGTTTTCCTTGGGTTTGCAGCCGGATGCGAGGTACTCGACCATCTGCTCGTGGCGCTCGATCGGCCCGCCGCCGGATTGGGGAATGGACATGGGAAATGCTCCGTCTGGGCCTTGTCTCTTCGGGGCCTAAGCCTTGGTCGCAAAACTTACGGGTGTCAATGCAACCGAAAGGTTGGACTGCTCCAGATGACGTAGCTGTGCGGTTCCGTTGCCGACATTGCCGTGATTGCGGTCTCGAAATCCGCGCCCGGAAGAGCCGAGAGCACGTCGAAGAGGGCATTCGCGCCTTCCGCGTCGATGGGGATGGCCAGGAGGCCGTCGCGTCCGGCGAGAACCCACTGCACCACCATCAAATCCAGCACCTCGATCCGAACCTGCCGCAGGCCGTCGACAGAGACGATGCCGCCGCCGTCCGGGGCGAAATAGCTGATCTGCCGCTCCGTCACCTCGACGATCCCCGCCCCGCCGCCCTCGCGGTAGAGCCTGGCCCGGCGCAGACCGATCCAGGCCAGAGCAATACCGAGGAGCAGCACGACAAATCCGATCCAGTGCAGGATGCCGCCGCCGGTGAAGAATCCCCAATAGAGGCCCACCGCGAACACCGCGAGGCCGATGAACACCTCGCGGAACCGCGCGAGGGCGGCGGCAGCTTCGGGGCGGATCACGTCCAGTCCCCCAGATGCGCCTGCCACAGCGCCATGGCCGCCACGGCTGCCGTATCCGCCCGCAGGATTCGCGGACCGAGGCTGACGGGGTGGGCGAAGGACAGCGCGTGCAGGCGCTCCCGCTCGGCGGGGCTGAACCCGCCTTCGGGGCCGATGAGAATAGCCCAGGGTCCGGTGTCGTCGCGATGCGGCAGGGCCATCGCCTCCCCGACCTTCGCTTCGTCGCAGAACATCAGCCGCCTGTCCTCCGGCCAATCCGCCAGAAGCGAATCCAGCCGGTGCAGGTCCGCCACCTCGGGCACGAAGGTACCGCCGCATTGTTCGGCGGCCTCCACCGCGTGGGCCTGCAAACGATCCTGCCGGATTCGCTCGGCATTGGTATACTCGGTCTGAACAGGGACAATCCGCCGCGCCCCCATCTCCGCCGCCTTTTCGACGATGAAATCGGTGCGGGCCTTCTTGATCGGCGCGAACAGCAGCCAGAGGTCCGGCGGCAGGCGCAAAGGCGCGGATTGCAAGCGGCAAACCAGTGTCCCGCCCCGTTTTCCCGCCTCCGAGACCTCCGCCTGCCACTCGCCGTCCGCCCCGTTGAACAGCGCCACGACGTCGCCGACCGCGAGCCGCATTACGCCAAAGAGATAATGGGCCTGCCCCTGATCGAGCGGCACAGGTTGTCCCTCCCCCAAAGGGTGCTGTACGTAGAGGCGGATTTTCGCAGTCATGAGGCGCACCATATGACCGGCACTTCGCAGACGCCAGAGGCCGAAGGACAAGTCCGCGACGCCGTGAAAGGCAACTGGGTCGACCACCGTGCCCCGGCCTGGACACGGCCCTATCTGCGCCTGTCCCGCGCCGACCGGCCCATCGGGACATGGCTGTTGTTGCTGCCGTGCTGGTGGGGGCTGCTGCTGGCAATGGTGGCGGACGGCCAGGCGCGCTGGTTCGATCTGTGGATCTTTGTCGGTTGCGGCATCGGCGCGGTGCTGATGCGCGGCGCGGGTTGTACGTGGAACGACATCACCGACCGCGACATCGACGGATCGGTGGACCGCACCGCCTCGCGCCCGATTCCCTCGGGCCAGGTGACCGCGAAGCAGGCGCTTGGCTGGGCCGTGATCCAGTCGCTGATCGCCTTTTGCATCCTCGTCACCTTCCCGCCCGCGGCCATCGCGCTCGGCGTCCTCTCCCTCGCCCCGGTGGCCATCTACCCGTTCGCCAAACGGTTCACCTGGTGGCCGCAGGTCTTCCTCGGAATCGCGTTCAACTGGGGCGCGTTGCTGGCCTGGACGGCGCATTCCGGCGCGCTCGGCTGGCCCGCCGTGCTGCTCTATCTCTCGGGCATGGCCTGGACGCTGTTCTACGACACGATCTATGCCCACCAGGACAAGGAAGACGACGCGCTCATCGGCGTGAAATCCACCGCCCGCCTGTTCGGCGACAACACACCGGCCTGGCTCGCGCGTTTCATGGTGATCTGCGTTACGCTGATGGGCGCGGCCGTGGTGCTCGCTGTGCCGTCCGGGGACATTCTGAAACTGGTGGTCCTGCTGGTCGGCCCATGGGCCATGGGCTGGCACATGCTCTGGCAGATGCGTCGCCTGAAGATGGACGATGCGGACCGTCTGCTCGAACTGTTTCGGTCCAATCGCGACGCGGGCCTGATTCCCGTGCTGTTTTTCGCCATCGCGGTCCTGCTGTGATTGCCTAACACGCGCGGCTTGCGTATCACCATCGCACTTAACAAAGGGTACAGGTGCCGATGCGGCTCTCTTCGCTGTTCACGATCCTGGGCACGTTCATCGCGGCCGCAGCCATCAGCCTCGTTTCCGCGTATTTCTCCGTCGGCATGATCGAAACGGCGTCGAAGGCGGATGTGCTGAACGAACTGGATCGCGAAGGGCTGACCTGGGCAGAGGTGGACACCAATGGCCTGCAGGTGTTCCTGATCGGCACTGCCCCGGACGAGGCGACGCGGTTCCAGGCGCTCAGCACGGCGGGCCGGGTGGTGGATGCCGCGCGGGTCATCGACCAGATGCTGATCGAGGAACCGGAAGACTTTGCCCCACCGCATTTCTCCGCCGAGATCCTGCGCAACGATGCCGGGATTTCCGTGATCGGCCTGATCCCCGACTCGACCGACCGGGACGACCTGATGCGCCAGTTCCGCGAGATCGCAGGGTCCGCCGGCGTCTCCGACCTGCTGGACGTGGCCGACTATCCCTCGCCGGAAGGCTGGGACGCGGCCCTGCGCTTCGCGGTCGGGGCGCTGCGCGATCTGCCACGCTCGCAGATCTCTGTCGACGCGGAGAGGGTCTCGATCAAGGCCATGACGGACAGCGGCGAAAGCAAGAAACGGCTGGAGACCGCGCTCGCCCGGCGCAAGCCCGAGACGCTGCGGCTCGCACTCGACCTGACGGCGCCGCGGCCGGTGATCACACCCTTTACCCTGCGCTTCGTGATCGAGGACGGCACGCCGCGCTTCGATTCCTGCTCCGCCGACAGCGAGGAAGGCCGCGACCGGATCCTGCGTGCCGCCACGCGGGCCGGGCTCGAAGGAAAAGCCACCTGCACGCTGGGTCTCGGCGTGCCGTCCCGGCATTGGCCCGACGCCGCAGAACTGGCCATTGGCAAGGTTCGGGAACTGGGCGGTGGCTCGGTGACCTTCACCAATGCCGACGTGGCGCTGATTGCCCTGGAGGGCACTGACCAGGGGCTGTTCGACCGGGTCGTGGGCGAACTGGAAGCCGCCCTGCCGGAGGTCTTCGTCCTGCATGCCACCCTGCCCCAGCCTGCCGAGCAGAAGGACGAGGGCACGCCCGAATTCATCGCGACGCTCAGCCCGGAAGGGGCGGTGCAGATGCGCGGACGCCTGTCCAGCGAGATCGCGCGTCAGACCGTCGACAGCTTCGCCCGCGCCCGTTTCGGCTCTGGGAAGGTCTACATGGCCGCGCGCGTCACGGACGACCTGCCGGGCGACTGGCAGGTCCGGACCCTCGCCGGCATCGAGGCGCTCTCGCAACTGGTCAACGGCGCGGTCACGGTGACTCCGGACCAGGTCATCGTCGTCGGGAACACCGGGAACACCGAGGCCAGCGCCGACATCGCGCGGCTGCTGACCGGGAAGCTGGGCGAGGATGCCAAGATCGACATCGACGTCGAGTACATGAAGAAGTTCGACGCGTCTCTCGGCATTCCGACGCCGGAGGAATGCGAGGCCCAGATCGTCGAGATCATCGGCGACCGCAAGATCACCTTCGAGCCCTCCAGCGCCACGCTCGACGGATCGGCCAAGGACATTCTCGACGAACTGGCGGACCTGCTGAAGAAATGTGGCGACATCCCGATCGAGATCGGCGGTCACACCGACAGCCAGGGGCGCGAGACGATGAACGAGGAACTCAGCCGCGAACGCGCACAATCGGTGCTCGACGCGCTGCGCGGACGTCTGGTTCCTGTGGCATCCTACACGGTGAAAGGCTATGGCGAGGCCGAGCCGATCGCCGACAACAGCACCGAGGACGGCCGCGAGGCAAACCGGCGCATCGAGTTCAAACTGCTGCGGCCCGAGCCGACAGAAGACCAGGAAACCACCACGGAGACGGTGGAAGACACGTCCGACGCCACAGGCGCAACGGACTCCGCGCCCGCAGAAGGAACCGGCGATGAATAGAACGGAATTCATCATTGCAACTGCCATTATCCTGTTCGTGGCGTTCTGCCTCGGATGGTTCGCAAACTGGCTGGTGCATCGGTTCAGCCGGGTCAGCCAAGCCGACATGGACCAACTCGAGCGCATGAGCCAGGAGCTGCACGAGGCGGAGGAAACCCGCGACCAGGCGATCACATACCTGCAGCAGCGCGAGGCGGAACTGACCAACCAGCTGGCCCAGACCGAGGCAGAGTTGACCGCGGCCATGGACGGCCTGCGGGAGGCGCGGCAGGAGGCCGAGGAAATGCGGCTCTACGTCGAGCGTTTGCAGCAGACGGGGTGAGGCCAGGTCTTTATCTCGCCTTGACTTGAGGGGTTTCGCCGTGCTTGCGCACGGCGACCAACGCGCCTTCGGCGCGCGCGGGGGCTCTGCCCCCACGGCTCATTCGAGCCTCCCCCGAGGGTATTTGAGGACCAAAGAAGATCCAGTCGCGCGAATACGGCTTCATTGGTCTCAAAATTCTGCGGGGTCCGGGGCAGAGCTCAGAAGAAAAATTCTGCCGTGACAAAATTTTCCTGCGCCGCAGGAGCCGGTCAAGCCAACGCGCGAAGCCAGAATTGCAGCCGGTGGTCGGTTTGCTCGGCTTCACCGATGTCCTTCCATCGGAACGTCGCCTGGACACCGTCCAGGGGCGCATACCCGCGCTTTTGCCAGAATGGGTCGAGTGGCGCATAGGTCGCGGGGCGGAGCGGGTGATCCGGTGGGCGCATGACGCTGCAAAAGGCGCTGTAGCGGGACCCGAGAGCCTGCGCATGGGCCTCGCGCAGGTCGAAGAATCGATGCCCGATGCCCTGCCCGCGGTAATCCGGCAAGAGCACGGATTCGGCGCAGTAGAAGATATCTCGGAGCGCAAAGTCCGTTTCCGCAAACGGTGCCGCGAAATCCTCTGCGTGGTCCGCCATGGGCGTGCCCGTCGCCGCGCCAACGAGCCGCGTGCCGTCGAAGGCCCCGACCAGAACCGCTGTTTCTCTCTCCCGATAGGTCTGCAGGTACGTGCGTTCGTACTCCAGTGACCCGTCGTAGAGATACGGGAACGCCCGGAACACGGTGATCCGCAGGCGGGCGACATCGTCAAGAGCGGCGTCGAGCGCCGCACCGGTCAGGACCTCGACCCGCATCAGGAGACCTGTCGGATCCAGTCGGCGAGGTTGTAGTAGGTCACGACCCGGCTGATCCTGCCATCCTTCAGCGAGAAGAAGGACCCGGCGGGCAGGCGGTAGGTCTGGCCCTTCGCTTCCGGGAGGCCGGAGTCGGTTTCCAGATACGTCCCGTTGACGATGAACTCCGCCGCGCCACGGGTTCCGTCCTCGTTCACGAAGAGCACCATATCGGTCAGGTTTTCGCGGTAGCACCGGGTCATATGGGCGCAGAACTCGGCAAACAGCGTCTTGCCGATCCGGACGTTGCCCTCGTTGACGTGATGCGCCACGTCCTCGGTCAGACAGTCCAGCATTCCATCGGTATTTCCGGCGTTGAACTCCGCGAAATAGCGTTCGATGACTTCCCGGCTCATGGCCTTACCCCCATTTTTCCCGCAGTTTGCCTGCGATCTGATCACGTGTCTGGCGATAGGCGTTGAGCTTCTGCTCGCGCGTCTCGCCGATCCCGGTTGGATCCATGATCGGCCAGTACTCGACGGTCAAGTGGTAGAAACGGGTGAGTTCCAGCGCCCGGCGCTGCGAGGCCGGCGACAGGGTCACGATCACGTCGAAGCCCGACAGCGCTTCGCCCATCTCTTCGAGCTCCTCGAAGCTCCGCGAGCGGTGGCGCGACAGGGCAACGTCCATCTCGGCACAGACCGCGATGGCAAAGCCGTCGATCTCGAGGTCGTTCACCACGCCGACGGACTGCACGTAGGCGTCTGTGCCGAAGAGCTTCTTCATGATCCCTTCGGCCATCGGCGAGCGCACCGCGTTGTGATCGCAGCAGAACAGCACCGACTGGGGGAGCTCCGCCAAGGTCAGCCCCCGAAGTGCAGCACGCAGATCAACGTGAACAGGCGGCGGGCGGTGGCATCATCGACCTCGGCTTTGCCTTCGAGCCGTTCCTGCAGGATGCGCGCGCCTTCGTTGTGGATACCGCGGCGGGCCATGTCGATGGTTTCGATCTGGCTGGGCGGCAGGGTCTTGACCGCGTCGAAGTAACTTTTGCAGATCGCGAAGTAGTCTTTCACCACCTGCCGGAATGGCGACAGCGACAGGTGGAACTCAGCCGCCTTCTCGTGGCTCTCGGTGGTCACATCGAAGACCAGCCGCTTCTCGCGGATCGAGAGGCCAAGGTTGTACGGCCCTTTCGGCACCACCCGGTCATCGCGGGCGGGCAGCGAGAAGGAGTTTTCCTCCATCAGGTCGAACATCGCCACGCGGCGTTCCTGTTCGATCTCTGGCGTCGGCGGCGGCAGGCCACCGTCATCCAGAACGATATGGGCGATATGGGTCATGGGACGGTCTTTCGCAGGTGCAGCAATTTTGTAGCAGCCGCGCGGGCATCTTGGCAATATGATGCTTTTGTGTCGTACCATCCGAGCCGTGCGGCCAGCGCGGCACAGACACTCACGCCTGTGGCCGTCACCGGGCCTCTGGCCAAGCCGGCGCGCCTGTGCTCCAAACGGCGGCACATCGAAGAGGACAGAACCATGACCGAGATCATCACCGCGCTTTCCGAGATTTCGGACCGATACGACGCACTTTTCGTCGACCTCTGGGGTTGCGTGCACAACGGCAGGAAGGCGATTCCCTCGGCCGTGCAGGCGCTTGTCCGTTATCGCGAGCGCGGCGGGGCGGTCATTCTCGTCACCAACGCCCCCCGTTCGCGCCACGAGGTCGCCAAGCAGTTGGAGTTCTTCGAGGTGCCGAAGGAGGCCTATGACGACATCGCCACGTCCGGCGACAGCGCCCGCGTTGCGATGTTCCGCGGCGCGGTCGGGCAAAAGGTCTGGTTCATGGGGCAACCGCACGACCTGTCCTTTTTCGAGCCGCTGAAGATGCTGAAGGACCCGGTGGAGATCACCCGCGTTCCGTTCGAGCAGGCCGAAGGTATCATCTGCTGCGGTCCCGAGGACCCGCACGCCGAGCCGGACGTCTATCGCCCGCAATTCCTCTATGCCAAGCAGAAGGGCATGAAACTGCTCTGCGCCAACCCCGACATCGTGGTGGATCGCGGCGACAAGAGGGAGTATTGCGCCGGGGCTGTGGCGCAACTCTATTCCGAGATGGGCGGCGAGAGCCTCTATTTCGGGAAGCCGCATCCGCCAATCTACGACCTTGCCCGCCTGCGTCTCGCCGAGCATCGCAAGGGCATCACCGACGCCGGAATCCTTGCCATCGGGGATGGTCCGGCGACGGACATTCGCGGGGCCATGGGCGAGGATCTCGATTCTCTGTTCATTACGGGCGGGCTGGCCCGAGAAGAGACCAAAACGTCGCATATGCCTGATCCGGAGGCTCTAACCGATTATATCCAAAAGGAAATGATCAGTCCGACATTCGCCATGGGAACCCTGGCGTAACGAATTAGCCCTTGATTTTTCTGCGTCCGCAAAGTAATAAAATTGCCAATCAGCGCGTCTTGGAGCGCATTTATTACCTGAGCATACCGGCGCAGCGGGATCATGGAGGGCCAGATGTTGGACAATCTGCCACGCGGAACGATCTGTATCGAAGACATCGAGATGGGTATGTCCCGTTACCTGCGGAAGGTCGTGACCGACCAGGACATCGAGATGTTTGCCCAGATCTCGACAGACCGGAACCCGGTGCACCTCGACGACGACTATGCGCAGGACACCATCTTCGAGGGACGCATCGCGCACGGAATGCTGACCGCCGGTCTGATTTCCGCCGTGATCGGGGAACAGCTGCCGGGCCATGGCACCGTCTACCTCGGCCAGACGCTGAAGTTTCTTGGCCCGGTGCGTCCCGGCGACACCGTCTATGCGGAGGTCAAGGTGACAGACATCGACATCGCCAAGCGCCGTGTGACGATGGACTGCCATTGTTCCGTCGACGGCAAGAAAGTCCTGATCGGCGAGGCCAAGGTTCTGGCGCCGTCACGCAAGTTCGACTGAACCAAAGCAGGCGGTGCGGCCCACCCGCGCTTCCGAAGCCCGCCGATCCCGCCGGATCGCGCGGGCTTTTTCCTGTCGCCGGTGTCGTCGCGACACGGGCGAAGGGTTCTTTCCGCCGTGGCCTTGTAGCGGCCTGCCTCGCAATCTACATCACGGGACATGAAACGCTGGATCCCCTTCTTGAATTCCGTGCCGACGGTGAACGTCGTGCGTTTGCAAGGCGCCATCGGCATGGGCGGGCGGGGATCTATCAATGACCGCAACACCGCCTCGATGCTGGAAAAGGCGTTCACCAAGGGCAAGCCCAAAGCCGTGGCGCTGGAAATCAACTCGCCCGGTGGTTCGCCCGTTCAAAGCTCCCTGATCGGGGCCCGCATCCGGCGGCTGGCGGAGGAGAACGAGGTCAAGGTCTTTGCCTTCGTCGAGGACGTCGCGGCCTCGGGTGGCTATTGGCTGGCCTCGGCGGCGGACGAGATCTGGGCCGACGAAAGCAGCATCCTCGGCTCCATAGGTGTCATCTCCGCAGGCTTTGGCGCGCATGTCTTCCTGCAGCGGCAGGGGATCGAGCGGCGGGTGCATACGGCGGGCAAGTCGAAATCCATGATGGACCCGTTCAAGCCCGAAACCGAAGAAGACGTCGCCCGCCTCAACCGGCTGCTCGGGCAATTGCACGACAATTTCATCAGCCACGTGAAGACCGCCCGCCAAGGCAAGCTCAAGGAGAACCCGGACCTGTTCACCGGCGAAATCTGGGTTGGCCGCCACGCGGTCGAGCAGGGCCTGGCCGATGGCGTCGGGCATCTGGTGCCGAAGATGAAAGAACGCTTCGGCGACAACGTCAGGTTCCGCCGGTTCGCCGCGAAGAAACCGTTCTTCCCGCGTCTGGGCCTGTCGATGGCGCAGGGTGTATTGACGGAATTCGAGGAACGCGCGGAGTTCGCGCGGTTCGGCCTCTGACGTGCTGGTCAAGGCGGTCTCCCTTTTCCTGATCTTCATTGCCGTGCTGGCAATGTTCGGCAAGCTGCGCTTGCCGGGACAGAAACGCATCGCCGACGTCCGCTGTCCGAAATGCGGACGCTATCGCATCGGCAAGGGCCCCTGCCCGTGCAACACTCCGAAAAAAAAGAGCTGACATGGTCTTTGCCTACGCGATCCTGGGTCTGCTGATCCTGCTTCTTGCCGGCGATGCACTGGTGAAAGGCGCCGTCAACCTCAGCCTGCGCGTCGGGATTCCGGCGCTGATCGTCAGCCTGACCATCGTTGCCTTCGGCACTTCCGCGCCGGAATTGCTGATCTCGGTCAAGGCGGCGCTGGACGGCGTACCGGGCATTGCGTTGGGCAACGTGGTCGGCTCCAACACCGCCAACGTGCTGCTGGTGCTGGGTCTTCCCGCGATGATCGCGGTCATGCACACGTCCGAATGCAACACCCGCAAGAGCTTTGTGCAGATGATGGGCGCAACGCTGCTGTTCATCGCCCTGGCCTTCCGGGGTACATTCGACCGGGTGGCGGCGCTGGTGCTGCTGGCCGCGCTTGCCGCGTTTCTCTGGGTCTCGGTCCGCGACGCGCTGGCGCATCGCCGCGCCGGGGATCTCGAACCCGAGTTGGAGGAACCCGAGGGCGCAGACCCCGACATGCCCTGGTGGCGGATTGTCCTCTACCTCGTGCTCGGCCTTGTCGGTTTGCCGTGGGGCGCCAGCCTGCTGGTCGACAGTGCCCGCGAGATCGCGCTGATGTACGGCGTCTCGGACACGGTGATCGGTCTGACCCTCGTGGCCGTCGGCACCTCCCTGCCGGAACTCGCCACGACCGTCATGGCAGCGATCCGTCGTCAGGCGGATGTCGCGCTCGGCAACGTGATCGGCTCGAACCTTTTCAACCTCTTGGCCATCATCGGCATTGCCGCGCTGATCAAGCCGATGCCGGTGGACCCGGCGTTCCTGCAGTTCGACCTCTGGGTCATGCTCGCCGCCTCCCTCCTGCTGATCCCCTTCGTCTTCCTGCGGCAGAACCTCACGCGGCTCTGGGGTATCGTGCTGACCGTGCTCTACGCGGCGTATGTCTTCGCCGTTCTGGCGCTGTGAGGCGGATCATGGGGGCTGCGGGAAAGGCTCTGGTGACCGGCGCAGCCAGGCGGCTCGGCCGGTCCATGGCACTTTATCTCGCCGGGCGCGGCTATGACGTGGCCGTGCATTTTGCCGGGTCCGCCGACGCGGCCGAGGAAACAGTCGGCGACATCCGTGCCCTGGGCGTCCAGGCCGAAGCCCTGCAAGCCGATCTGCTGAACGAGGCGGAGACCGCCGGATTGATCGACCGTGCGCGCGAGGCCCTGGGTGGACCGCTGACCCTGCTGGTCAACAATGCTTCGATCTTCGAGCAGGACGACATCCGCACCGCCAGCCGGGAAAGCTGGGATCGCCATATGGAGAGCAACCTGCGCGCGCCTTTCGTGCTGACGCAGGGCTTCGCCGCACAGGTGCCGAACCCGCTGACGGATGAGACCGGCGAGCCGCTGGCGCAGGGGCTCATCGTCAACATGATTGACCAGCGGGTGCGCAAGCTGACGCCGATGTTCGCCAGCTACACCATTGCGAAGATGGGCCTCTGGGCGCTCACGCGGACCGCCGCGCAGGGGCTTGCGCCGGCCGTTCGCGTCAACGCGATCGGCCCCGGACCGACGCTGCAGGGACCGGGGCAGGACCCGGACCAGTTTGCCCGGCAAAGGCGCGCAACGATCCTTGACCGGGGCGCGAATCCCGCCGACATCACCGCCGCGCTCGGCTACTTCATCGACTCGCCTGCCGTCACCGGACAGTTGCTTTGCGTCGACGGCGGACAGCATCTGGCATGGGAAACACCGGACGTTGTAGGCCTTGAATAAGCATGCTGAACGCAAGTTTTGCACCGCTTCACGATCTGTCACCGAAGTGTTACGGAATTGTTAAGAAACTCAAAGACTTGCGACACGCTCGGTTTTCTTTTGAATGATTTCAATGGCTTGCAAGTTTGCACAAAAATTAATCAATTGGGCGAACCCTGCTGGATACAAGGAAAATTCCCGGATGCCTGCAAACTGCCTACAGAGTTATCCACATGATCCGTGGATGTTATAAGCCTTGAACAGACCGGCGCGGCATTGCAGCCGATCCGGAGAATCACATGCTGCCGTGAAGGAACCCATGACCGATCCAACGCCTCCGATTCGCAAGGGCTATCCGGTCATTCAGGACTACCTGAAGACCCTGGACGGCAGTCCCGGCGTCTATCGTATGCTGGACGACCAATCGCGCGTTCTATACGTCGGAAAGGCCCGCAACCTGAGGGCGCGGGTGTCGAGCTACGCCCGCCCCTCGGCCCAGCATTCCCGGCGCATCGAGCGGATGATCTCCGAGACGGCCTCGATGATGTTCCTCACGACGCGGACGGAAACCGAGGCGCTGCTGCTCGAACAGAACCTGATCAAGCAGCTCAAGCCGAAGTTCAACGTGCTGCTGCGCGACGACAAGAGCTTCCCGAACATCCTCGTCACCGACCACCCCTACCCGATGATCAAGAAGCATCGCGGGGCGAAGAAGGAGGGCGGCAGCTACTACGGCCCCTTCGCCAGCGCCGGGGCGGTGACGCGGGTGCTCTCGCAGTTGCAGAAGGGCTTCCAGCTCCGCAACTGCTCGGATTCGATGTTTGAGACCCGCACGCGGCCCTGCCTGCAATACCAGATCAAGCGCTGCTCAGGTCCATGCGTCGGAAAGATCAGCGAAGCGGAATACGCGAAGGCCGTGAAGGACGCGCAGCGCTTCCTGTCGGGGAAATCGACGGAGATCCAGGAGACGCTGGCGGCGCAGATGGCGCAAGCCTCCGAGGACATGGAGTTCGAGCGGGCGGCGGCCCTGCGCGACCGCATCCGGGCGCTGACCCAGGTCCAGACCGCGCAGGGCATCAACCCGCAGGGTGTGGCGGAGGCGGACATCATCGCGCTGCACATGGAAAGCGGTCAGGCCTGCGTGCAGGTCTTCTTCATCCGAGCCAACCAGAACTGGGGCAACCGCGACTTCTACCCCCGCGTCGGGCCGGATGTGGGCGAAGCAGAGGTCATGGAAGCCTTCATCGGACAGTTCTACGACCAGAAGGAGCCGCCCCGGCTGCTGCTGCTGTCTCATGGTATCGAGGATGCTGACCTGATGTGTCAGGCCCTCTCCGACAAACTCGGACGCAAAGTGGAGATAACCGTGCCGCAGCGCGGGGAGAAGTCGGAGCTGGTCGACTCGGCGCTGCGCAATGCCCGGGAGAGCCTCGCGCGGCGCATGTCGGAGAGCGCCACGCAGGCGAAGCTGCTGCGCGGGCTGGCGGAAGCCTTCGGGCTGGAAAACCCGCCGGAGCGGATCGAAGTCTACGACAACAGCCACATCCAGGGCACCAACGCCGTGGGCGGCATGATCGTCGCGGGGCCGGACGGGTTCATGAAGAACCAGTATCGCAAGTTCAACATTCGCGGCGACGAACTGGTGCCCGGCGATGACTTCGGCATGATGAAGGAGGTGCTGAACCGGCGCTTGAAGCGGCTCTTGAAGGAGGACCCGGACCGGACAAAGGGGCTTTGGCCCGACCTGATGCTGATCGACGGCGGCGCCGGGCAGGTCTCGGCGGTGGCGGAAATCATGGCGGAGCATGGGGTGGAGGATGTGCCCTTTGTCGGTGTCGCCAAAGGCGTGGACCGCGATGCGGGCAAGGAAGAGTTCCACCGAATGGGCGAGCGACCCTTTGCGCTGCGGCACAACGATCCGGTGCTGTACTTCGTCCAGCGGCTGCGTGACGAGGCGCACCGCTTTGCCATCGGCACGCACCGGGCGAAACGGGCGAAGTCCAACATGAAGAACCCGCTGGACGAGATTTCCGGCGTCGGCGGCGCGCGCAAGCGAGCGTTGCTGGCGCATTTCGGGTCGGCGAAGGCGGTCAGCCGCGCGAACGTCTCGGATCTGAAGGCGGTCGAAGGCGTTTCGGAATCGCTGGCCGAACGGATCTATGCGTTTTTTCGCGAGGGCGGGTGAGGCCGGACGAGCGAAAATTTTGTCTTCGCAAAATTTTGCTGCGGGGCTCTGCCGTCGCCATTGTCGCTCGGACCAATGGCGCAACACTGGCGACCCCCGCGGTACTATTGGACCAAAGAAGACCGGGTCAGCGCAGGAGGCCGGCCGTGTGGAAGCCTTGCGGGATGGCATCGCTGCCATTGAGGACAAGGTCCGCCATGACCTGCGCCACCTTCGGAGCCATGCCAAAGCCGATCTTGAAGCCGCCATTTGCGATGTAGTGACGCGGTCTGCCGGGCCACGGCCCGAGCAGCGGAGCGCGGGTCTTCGCCCGGGGGCGCACACCGGCCCAGCGTTTTATGACCCTGGCGGTCGACAGCTGCGGCAAGGCGTCGAGGGCACGGGCCAGCAGGTCGTCCGACAGGGTGTCGGTGGCGGCCGGATCGTCGAAGTCGCGTTCCGAGGTGGAGCCGATGGCCGTGGTGCCGTCGGCATGCGGGATGATGTGCAGGCCACCGGGGAAGAGTTGCGGGGCGTCCCTGGCGTCGAAGTCGAGCAGAATCGCCTGTCCCTTGACGCCATCGCCGACCCTTCGGTCAAAATGGCCGTTCAGATCGAGTAGCCCCTGCCAACCGGTGGCGTGCACAATTGCGCCCTCGTCCTCGGCTTCGGTCAGGATTTCAGCGCCGTTTGCACGCAGCGCCGCCACCAGCGCGTCGCAGGCGCGGCGGGGGTGCAGGCGGGCGCTCAGGGTGTCGTGGATCAGGAGGCCAGCCGGGCTTTGCGGGACGACGTCGCCTTTGGCCTCGACGATCTCCCAAGTCGCCCGGCCTTGCCAGAGAGTCCTTGCGTTCTCGCCGCGCGCCCGGGCCAGGGCCAGCGCAGCCTCGTCGGCGATGGGTTGCAGGCGTCCGGTGCGTCCATAGCCCGGGGAAACTCCCCCGGCGTCTTCCACGGCTTTCCAGAACTGCTCGGCCATCAGCAGGCTGTCGAGTTGGAACGCCTTCTTCTCGTTCCAGTTTTCCGGCACATGCGGCGCGAGCGCCCCGACGATGCCGCCCGATGCGCCGGCGCCAGGGCCGAACGGATCGACCACGCGCACCTTCGCGCCGCGCCGCACGCAGGCAAAGGCAATGCTCAGGCCGAAGGCGCCCGCCCCGCGAACGGTCACATCCACGCTTGTCATTGTCGCTCCCTGGCTTCAAAACTCGGATGACACCTATACCGTTTCCGGCAGAACCTGAATCGCTAATGCGCTGTCGGGCCATCGCTTTGCTGCGACATTTGCGATGTCCTGTGTTTCAGGTATCCCGGCGACTGCTCGATAAGGAAAACCCATGACAGGCCAGAGTGCGCTCGACTGGCGAGGCGAGGTGCCCGTCTCGACGCGGTTCGATGATCCCTATTTCTCGCTCGATAATGGCTTTGCCGAGACGCGTCATGTCTTCCTCGACGGCAACGGCTTGCCGGAGCGGTTCAGGGACGGCTTTCACATCGCCGAACTGGGGTTCGGGACCGGGATGAACCTGCTCGCCGCGCTGTTGCTCTGGCGGCAGGCGGGCAAGCCCGGACCGCTGACATTCACCACCTTCGAAGCCTATCCGCTGTCCGGTCCGGAGATGATCCGCGCGCAGGCGGCCTTTCCGGACGTCGCGGAGGTGACGGCCGAACTGGCCCCCTTCTGGCATGCGGATGCCCACCGGATCGACCTGCCGGACCTTCGTTTCGAGATGATCGTAGGCGACGCGCGGCAGACGCTGCCGCTCTGGCAGAACAAGGCCGACGCCTGGTTCCTCGACGGGTTTTCCCCGGCGAAGAACCCGGAACTCTGGGATCCCTCCCTGATGCGGGCAGTGGCCGATCACACCAACCCCGGAGGCACTGCCGCCACATACACCGCCGCCGGGCACGTCCGGCGCAGCCTGGCGGAGGCCGGGTTCACGGTGGTGCGTGCGCGCGGCTATGGCCGAAAAAGACACATGACACAGGCCCGGATGGGTTGACTGGATAGACCGACATGAAAGAACAGAACCTTGGCCTCGGCATCTGGCTGATGGTCGTGACCACCTTCATCTTTGCCATGCAGGACGGGCTCTCGCGGCACCTTGCCGGGGAATACAATACCATGATGGTGGTGATGATCCGCTACTGGTTCTTTGCCGCCTTCGTCATGGCCATTGCCAAGCGTCAGGCCGGCGGGCTGCGCAGCGCGGCACAGTCCGGCGTGCCTTGGGTCCAGGCGTTCCGCGCCGCGCTGCTGGTGGTGGAGATCAACGTCATGGTGGTCGGCTTCGTCTTTCTCGGTCTGGTCGAGAGCCACGCGGTGTTTGCCTGCTACCCGCTGCTCGTCGCCGCGCTCTCCGGCCCGGTGCTCGGCGAAAAGGTCGGTTGGCGGCGATGGGCGGCAATCGGGGTCGGTTTCGTCGGCGTGATCATCATTCTTCAGCCTTCCGGCGGTGTCTTTTCGCCCTATGCCGCCATCCCGCTTCTCGCCGCCCTCATGTTTGCGCTCTACGGCCTGCTGACCCGCTACGTGGCGCGGACGGACACGGCGGCGACGTCCTTCTTCTACACCGGCACCGTGGGCATGGTCGTCGCGACCGCTATCGGGGCGTGGTACTGGGTGCCGATGAGCACGCCGGACTGGGGCTGGATGGCGCTGCTTTGCATGACTGGCGCGGCGGGACACTACACCTTGATCCGGGTCTACGAAGTGGCGGAGGCCAGCGCCGTGCAGCCCTTCGCCTACCTGCAGCTTGTCTTTGCCAGCATCCTCGGCATCGTGGTCTTCGGCGAGACGATCCGCGCCAATGTCGCCATCGGCGTGGCGCTGATCATCGCGGCGGGGCTGTTCACGCTCTGGCGGGCGCGGAAGGCTGCCGCCTGACGGTTCAGTCCGCCACCACCCGGTGCAGCGTGCTGCCGACCAGTTCCTGGCTGAACGGCACTGGGTGTGGCTTGAGCCCGAGACGGGCGCGGTAGACCGGCAAGCTCTCGGTTACCCGCATGACGTAGTTGCGCGTCTCGTCGAAGGGGATGAACTCGATCCAGTCGATGATGTCGACCTCGCCCTTGCGCGGGTCGCCATAGCGGGCCATCCACTGGTTCGGACGCCCCGGCCCGGCGTTATAGCCCGCTGCCATCATCACGGCGTTGCCGTTGAAGCGGTCCGCCAGATCGGCGAGGTAGGCCGCACCCAAAGTCGCATTGTACGACGGATCGCTCAGCAGCTTGTCCGCGTCATAGTCGATGTTGAGCCAGCGCGAGACATCGCGGGCGGTGCCCGGCATCAGCTGCATGAAGCCCCGCGCCCCGGCACCTGAGATCACCTCCGGATCGAACTCGGATTCGCGGCGGGCGATGGACAGGACCAGTTCCTTCGGGACCGGGAACTCGGCGCCCGTGATCCCGGGATGCAGCGCATAATAAGGCCCCGGCAACTCGATCCCGTATTGCGCGGCGCGTTTGCCCAGCATCACCTGGATGTGCGGGCGGTTCAACTCTTCGAGCATCTTGCCCATCTGCCCCATCCCGGTCCGGTCCAGCCCTTCGGCCAGATGCGTCAGGAAACGCTCGCCCAGCGGTACCTCCCCGGCGGCAAGCAAAAGGATACCGGCGTCGAAAACCGAAGACTTGGTAAAGGCGGCCTGCCGCCAGTCGGGGAAATCTTCCGTTCCGGCAAGTGTCGGGTCCGGCGCGATCCCGGCGCGCTCGGCGGCCAACAGGCCGTAGAACGAGGTCTGGAACTTCGCCGCCTCGCCATAAGCCGCCGCAGCCTCCGCCGTCTTGCCCTGCTTCTCCAGCGCCCTGCCCAGCCAGTACCCGGCACGGCCCACGGAGATCGGCGTCCAGATCGCGTCCCGGAAGCGCTTGAAATGCGCTTCGGCGAGGTCGGCGCGGTCGAGATACCGCAGGGCGAGATACCCGGACAGCCATTCCAGCTCCGCGAAGTCGGAGCCTTCGACGAGGTAATGCGACGCAGCGATCTGGTAGGCTTCGCGCACCGCGCCGTCGCGCATCCGCTCCCGCGCCAGGTCGATCCGCGCATTAGCCCAGGCCCAGGGTTCCCCCAGGTTCTCCGCACTGGTCGATTGCTCCAGCAGGAGGGCGATGGCATCGGCGTCGCGGCCCTTCCGGACCCGCCACAGGAAACGCTCGAAGGCCAGCCCCGGGTGGTTCGCCAGTTCCGCCGGCACCGCCGCGATCTTGCCGTCGACGCCGCCCTCGTCGGCGCGCAGCGCCATCCGCGCCTCGGCCAGCTTGCGCCAGCCTTCGTCCACCAGCGGCACCATGGCGCTGGCGTTGCTGCTCCAGCCTTTCCAGAGCGCCATGTCGAGACGCGCGGTGTTGTGATCCTTCAGCACGTCTTCCCAATTGAAGATGAACGCCCGCCGCTCGTCCGCCGTCAGCGCCAGCGTACGCCAGGCCAGCACGACCTCCGCCGCCGCGAGCCCTTCGTTGCCGTCCTCCTTGTGCACCTTCGCCAACGCCAGCGCGCCCGCGCCGGTCTGCGGCAGTTGATCGGCAAAGAATTTCCGCACGTCGTCCAGCGGCGCCTCGGACATGACGATCTCGCTCTTCTCGCGCAGGTAGTCCATGCCCGGCCAATCGGGGTTGCGGGCGATGAAATCCATGACTTCCGTCGGATCGCCCCGCCCGGCCCGCAGCGCGTGCCAGAGAATCACGTCCACCGCCACCTGCCCGTCGGTGCGCGCCTCGATCTGCGCCTTGGCCCAATTGCCCTCGCGCATGGCCGCCATGGCACGCCCGAGCGCATCCCCGGCCCGCTCGGCGGCGGCGGAAAACGGCAAACAAAGGACAAGAAGACAAAGCAGCAGGCGCGACATGAGCTTGCATTTTCCGTGATAAAAGGGATAGACGCCCCAAGGATACCGCGCACATCCGGCCCTTCAACTCACAATTCCTTTGGGTCGGCGGAATTCCTCTGAAATTCGACTGACGATAACCGCAACACAGGAGAGCGTGTCATGTTCAAGGGTTCGATGCCTGCACTGGTCACGCCGTTCAAGGACGGCGCAGTGGATTTCGACACGCTCAAACGCCTTGTCGAATGGCACATCAGCGAAGGCTCGCACGGTCTGGTGCCGGTCGGGACCACGGGCGAGAGCCCGACGCTGACCCACGAGGAGCACGAGGCGGTCATCGCCTGTGTCGTGGAGGCCGTGGCGGGCCGGATTCCGGTCATCGCCGGGGCCGGGTCGAACAACACCGACGAGGCGGTGCGTTTCACGCAATATGCCGCGAAAGTGGGCGCCGATGCGGCGCTGGTGGTCACACCCTATTACAACCGGCCGACCCAGGCGGGTTTGTATGCCCACTTCAAGGCCGTGCATGACTGCGCCGAGATCCCGATCGTGATCTACAACATCCCCGGCCGCTCCGCCGTGGACATGACGCCCGCCACCATGGGCGAACTGGCCAAGCTGCCGCGCATCATCGGGGTGAAGGACGCCACCGGCGATCTCGCCCGCGTCTGCCTGCAGCGGATCACTTGCGGCAAGGACTTCATGCAGGTCTCCGGCGAGGATGCGACGGCGCATGGCTTCAATGCGCAGGGCGGCGTCGGCTGCATTTCCGTGACCGCCAACGTGGCGCCGCGCCTGTGCTCGGAACTGCAGACCGCCTGCCTCGACGGCGATTATGCGAAGGCCCTGACCATCCAGGACCGGCTGATGCCGCTGCACCGTGCGATCTTCACCGAGCCGGGCCTCAATGGTGCGAAATACGCCATGTCGCGGCTGGGCCTCTGCGAAGAGGACACGCGCCTGCCGTTGATGCCGGTGACCCAGCCGACCCGCGACCTGCTGGACGCGGGACTGCGCCACGCCGGTCTGTTGAACTGACCTTCGGGTTCAGGCGGAACGGCCTGTAGGGCGGGGCTATGCCCCGCCCTTTTTCGTGGGCGCATGGGGAAGCATCCCGATCACCGGCGGCCCCGGACAGGCATCCCCCGGCATCTCAAACCCGTCGTCGCGGACCGCCGGAAACGGCGTATACGGGTCGATCCGGGACGCGAACAGCGGTTCGTCGTTGCGGCAGAAATCCTGTCCCAGATTTCCGAGGTTGAAGCCGAAGCCTCCCTTGCCGCAATCGTCTCCCGCGCCGTTCATGTTCCACGCCTGCGGCATCGGAATACCGCGCCCCTCCACCACGAAGGCCCCCTCACCCGGCACGAAGTGCAGCCGCCACGAGGTCCGTTCGTGCAGCATGGTCAAGGCCCAGCGCCCGATCGGCTGGCCTTCGTAAAAGCCCTCGATGAAGAAGCAGGAGACATCGCCTTCCCGCACCACGCGCTCCGCCATCAGGGCCTTGTCAAAGCTCATCGCCCCAGCCATGGAATACCCATCCGCGCCGGTCCACTGAAAGCGCCAGGTCACCGGGTCGGCCTGGGCGACCGAACCGGCAATGATGCCGAAGATCAAAACAAGAAGCCGAGTCATGCCCGCAGCCTAGGGTATTCCCGAAGGCAGGGAAACGCCCCTCTTTTGCATCCTCGCCAAAGCGATTAACCTCCCGCCAAACGGCAGCGAGAGGCCACGCATGACCGAAGAACATCGCTTCCCCTGCGACCAGTGCGGCGCGGACTATCGCTTTGATCCCGATGCCGGAAAGCTGGTCTGCGATCATTGCGGCAACACCCGCGAGATCACCGATGCCGGACCGTGGAAGGGCAGCATCCGCGAGCTCGACTTCAAGGCCGCCATGGACAACCTCCTGCCCTTGCAGGAGATGGAGGAGACCCGGGTCTCCAAGTGTCCCAACTGCGCCGCCGAGATCGAGTTCGACCCGGACGTGCACGCCACCGAATGCCCGTTCTGCGCGACGCCTCTCGTCACCGACACCGGCGCCCATCGGCACATCAAGCCGCGCGGCGTCCTGCCCTTCGCGCTTGAGGAAACCAACGCCCGCGACGCCATGACCCAGTGGCTTGGCTCGCTCTGGTTCGCGCCCAACGGCCTTCAGGAATACGCCCGCAAGGGACGCAAGATGACCGGCATCTATGTGCCCTACTGGACCTTCGACGCCCAGACCGAAAGCGATTACCGGGGCGAGCGCGGCACCATCTACTACGAGACCCGTCAGGTCATGCGCGACGGCAAGATGACCACGCAGCGTGTGCAGAAGATCCGCTGGACCCCGAAATCCGGCCATGTCAGCCGCTTCTTCGACGACGTGCTGGTGCTCGCCTCCCGCTCCCTGCCGAAACGCTTCACCGATGCGCTGGAGCCCTGGGACCTCGCGGCGCTGGAGACCTACCGGCCCGAGTACCTCGCCGGTTTCCGGGCGGAAGGTTATCAGGTCGACCTCGACGAGGGGTTCCACGAGGCCCGCGCCCATATGGACCAGGTCATCCACCGCGACGTCCGCTTCGACATCGGCGGCGACCAGCAGCGGGTGCATTCGGTCGACACCGCCATCAGCGCGGTGACCTTCAAGCACATCCTGTTGCCGGTCTGGCTGGCGGCCTACAAATACCAGGGCAAGAGTTATCGGTTCGTCGTCAACGGCCGCACCGGGCGGGTGCAGGGGGAGCGTCCGTATTCGGCGTGGAAGATCGCCTTCGCCGTGGTGCTCGGCCTGATCGTGGCCGGGATTGTCGGCTATTTCGTCGCGCAGAACCAGTAACAAGCCTTGCCAGACAAGCCCCTGCGCGGGTAGTTAGCGCAAACATCTCTTGGAGGAGGACGCCCGATGATCCTGTGTTGCGGAGAAGCCCTGATCGACATGCTGCCGCGTCAGAGCGAAGCGGGCGAGCCCTGTTTCGCGCCCTACGCGGGCGGCGCGGTGATGAACACGGCCATTGCACTAGGGAGGCTGGGTGCGCCTTCGGGGTATTTCGGCGGGCTGTCCTCCGATCTCTTCGGCAAGATCCTCGAAGAGACGCTGGAGGCCTCGAAGGTCGACCATTCCCTTTGCCCGCGCTCGGACCGCCCGACAACGCTGGCTTTCGTTACTTTGACGGACGGTCACGCGAAATACGCCTTCTATGATGAGAACACCGCCGGGCGAATGCTCTCCGAGGCCGACTTGCCGGATGTCACGGGCAAAGTGGACGCGCTGTTTTTCGGCGGCATCAGCCTCGTGTCGGAACCACAGGCGGACAGCTATTGCACCATGTGCCTGCATGCCGGTGACCTGCCGGTTATGATCGACCCGAACATCCGCCCCGGTTTCATCACCGATGAGCCAAGGTACCGAGCCCGTCTGGCCAAAATGCTGGAACGGGCGGATGTGGTGAAGATCTCGGACGAGGACATGGACTGGCTCGGCACCACGCCGGAGGCGCTGCTGGAGCACACCAAGGTCATCCTGGTGACCCGTGGTGCCGAAGGCGTTGACATCGTGACCCGCGATGGCACGACCCGCGTGGCGGCGCAGAAAGTCACCGTGGTCGACACCGTCGGCGCGGGCGACACCTTCAACGCGGGCTTCCTCGAAGGGCTGCGTCAGGCGGGCCTGCTGTCCCGCGCCGCCCTCGCAGGAGCCAGCCTTGACGCCCTCGCCCCTGCCGCCGCACTGGGCGCTAAGGCCGCCGCCGTCACGGTCAGCCGCGCCGGGGCCAACCCGCCTTGGAGCCACGAGCTTTGAGAGCCCTGATCCAGCGCGTCAGTACTGCGAAGGTCGACATCGCCGGTGAAACCGTCGGAGAAATCGGCGCGGGCGTGCTCATTCTGATCTGCGCTATGCAGGGCGACACCGAGGCAGAGGCCGACAGGCTTGCGGCGAAGATCGCCAAACTGCGCATAGTCAAGGACGACGAAGGCCGGATGAACCGCTCCCTCATCGACACGGGCGGCGCGGCGCTGATCGTCAGCCAGTTCACCCTGGCCGCCGACACCTCTCGCGGCAACCGTCCCGGTTTCAGCGCCGCTGCCGCTCCGGCGGATGGCGAGAGACTCTACACGTACTTCACGGCGAAGGTCGCGGAGCAGGGCGTCGAGACCGCCAACGGCCGCTTCGGCGCGGACATGGACGTGAGCCTGACCAACGCCGGGCCGGTGACGATCTGGATGGATACCGCAGACTGACCGAACACGGGGGTTCCACCCCCGCACCCCCCAAAAGATGGGTATTTGGACCAAGAAGAAACAGGGCCGCGGTGCTCATCATCAAAGCCGCGCCCGACAAGGTCGGACCGAAACGGCGTCCTTTCTTCAACCGCAGTCGAGACGCGTCAGAGGCTGGTTGTCCCAAGTATGAGGGGAGCGCTGTTTTTGCGTTTCTTCTTGGCTCAAATACCCAAGAACCCGCTCACCGCTCGCGCAGCGCCTCGCGGCTCTTGTAGAGCGGTTTCAACAAGTACTGCAAAACCGTCTTCTCGCCCGTATGCAGTTCCGCCTGGGCCTGCATCCCCGGACGGATCTCGATCGACGCCTGCCGGTCGGTCAGCGAATCCATGTCCACACGGATCGTCACCTTGTAATGCGGCTCCAGTTCCGGGCGGCGTTCGTCCTTGAAGGTGTCGGCGGAAATCACGTCCACCCGACCCTTCAATGTCCCGTAAATCGTGTAGTCATAGGCGGTCAGCTTGATCGTCGCTTCCTGCCCGCGCCGGATGTTGGCGATGTCCTGCGGCTTGATCTGGGCCTCGACAAAGAGTTCCTCATCCGCCGGAATGATCTGCAAGATCTCCTCGCCGGGTCGGACCACGCCGCCGATGGTCGTCACCGACAGGGCGTTCACGATGCCATGCATCGGCGAGACCAGAACCGTGCGGTTCAGCTGATCCTGGGAGGCCTTGAGGTTTTGTTGCAACGTCGCAAGTTCCTTCAAGGTCTCCGAATACTCTTCCGCCCGCACCAGTTCGGTCTGGGTGACGATCTCGTCGAACATCTTCTTGGCGTCGGCATAGGCCTTGCGCGCCCGCGTCACTTCGATCAGGGCCACGACCTTCTTGTCGAGCAGGTTCTCCATCAGGTCCCGTTCATTCTGCGCCTGTACCAGAACGCTTTCCGCTCCGGATTTGCGGGACAGGTAGTCGGACTGGCGGGCCTGCAGGAGGGCCTTCTCGGATTGAACCAGGTCCGGCGAGCGCATCGCCAAAGAGGCGGGAACGTCGAAGGTTGACGCTCCCGCCAGTTCTGCCTCGAGCCGCAGGCGGCGGATCTCGAGGGCGGTGATCTGGTCGCGCAGGTCATCGACAGAGGTGCGGAACTGCATGCCTTGAAGCTTCGCGAGCACGTCGCCCTTGAGCACCTCGTCGCCTTCCTTGACGAGGAGTTCGGCGAGGATGCCGCCTTCGAGGTTCTGGATGATCTGTGGACGGCTGGACGAGATAATCTCACCATCGCCGCGCACGATCTCGTCCACCCAGGCATAGCTCGCCCAGATGATGAAGACCCAGACCGAGGCGGCACAGAGCCAGATGGTGAAGGACGGGCCTTTCAGGTCCTGCGCCAGCTGCGCGGAGAGGTTGGTGCTGTTCGTGCTCATGTCAGGCGGCCCCCTGCCCCGCCGTGCGCAGGTGGTCGAGCACCTGGTCGCGCGGGCCGTCGATGGCCATGCGGCCGTTTGCGAGGATCAGCGTGCGGGACGCCAGCGACAGGATCGGCACGCGGTGCGTGGCGATCACCGCCGTCCGGCCTTCGAGCCATTTTTCGAGCCGGGAAATCAGCGTCTTCTCCAGCGTCTGGTCGAGCGCGGCGGTGGGCTCGTCCAGCAGGCAGACGTCCGGGTCCTGCAGCCAGAGCCGGGCCCAGCCGATGCTCTGCCGCTGTCCGACGGACAGCCCCTCGCCGCCGTCGCGGATGTCAAGGTCGAGTCCCTTCGGATGGGCCTTCACGAACTGGCCCAGCCCCGCGAAGTCCAGAGCCTCGAACAGCCGGTCGTCGCTACGCTCCAGCATCGAGAGGTTGAGGTTGTCGCGCAAAGTGCCCTGGAACAGCCGCACATCCTGCCCCAGATAACCAATCGAGCGGCGCAGGTCGCGCGGGTCGATCTGGCTCATCTCGGTGCCGTCGATAAGAACCTTGCCCTGCGTCGGCGCGTAGAGCCCGGTGAGCAGCTTGAGCAGCGTCGACTTGCCCGAGCCGTTGGTGCCGAGAACCGCCACCACCTGACCCGGCTGGATCGCCAGTTGCTTGAGGTCGAGTTGCGGCGCGCCCTCCGGGTCATAGTGATAGGCCGCGTCGCGCAGTTCGAACCGCCCCTGCAGCTTCTCGCGGCGGAGGTAGTGCCGGTTGCCGTCGCGGTCCTGCGCCGTATGCGCCAGCCCGTCGAGGCCGTCGAGGGCGGATTTGACATTGCCCCAGCGGGCGAGGATGCCCGCCAGTTGCGTCAGCGGCGCCAGGGTGCGGGAGGTCAGGATGCCGGTGGCGATGATCGAGCCGACGGTGAACTCCCCGGCAAAAACGAGGTAGGCACCGAGGATCACCGCGAAGATATAGGTGCCCTGTTGCACCCCCTGGCTCCAGAAGGTCAGCACCGAGGCCAGCCGCCGCTGCTGCGAGGATTTCAGCGCCTGCACGGCGGTCAATTCGTCCCAGAGGCGGCGGAAGCGGTCCTCGCCGCGCTGCGTCTTGATCGTATCGAGTTCGACGACGGTTTCATGAAGGAGGCGCGATTGTTTCGCCGATGCCCCCTGCATCTCCCGCGTCAGCCGCATCATGCGCTTCTGCATGAAGAAACCGGGCACGACCATCAGGATGCCACCGAGGATCAGCACCCAGACGACGCTGCCCGCGATGGACCAGACCAGCAGCAGGAAGACGAAGATGAACGGAATGTCAGCCAGCGCGCCCACGGTGGAGGCGGTGAAGAATTCGCGCACGGAGCCGAATTCGCGCATGGAGGAGAAGAGTTGCGAGGGTGCGCGGCCCGGCGTGTCGGAGCGCATGCCAAGGAGCCGGTCCATCAGCGTCTTCTGCACGCCGATCTCGATCTGCCGCCCTGCCCCGTCGAGAAGCTGCGAGCGGGCCACCTTGAGGAAGGCTTCGAGTGTCAGGGCAAGGAAGGCACCGGCGGCCAGCACCCAGAGCGTCGCCTCCGATTGGTGCGGAATGACCCGGTCGTAGACCTGCAGGGAGAAGAGTGCGACCGCGACAGCCAGCAGATTCGCCACGAAGGAACCAAGCGCCACTTCGAGGAAGTGCCGTTTGAACCGGCCGAATTCGCTCCAGAACCAGTGCTGCCCATCGTTCAGCGCCGCGTGGGTCTCGGACAGGGTCCGGACCGGGGCCTCGGCGTGGATGACCTCGCCGGTGAAGTAGGGCTGGAACTCCGAGAGGGAGACTTCGCTGCGGCGGTCCGGGGCCTCGGGGTCGTAGATCGACAGGCCCCAATCCTCCTGCGACAGGACCAGCACCGCCTGCCCGTTCTGCATCACGGCGAGTGCGGGCCAGAAGTCCGGTTTCAGGCCAGAGACCGTGCGCATCTCCGCGAGCAGACCCGCCGCCTTCGCTCCGGCGGTCAGTGCAAACCCGTCGTAACTGTCATCGCACCCGGCGTGCTGCGACAGGGCTTCGAGAATGTCCGGTGTCTTCGCCTCCACCCCGAGCCGCCCGGCGAACACCGCGATCAGCTCGGCGCGGTTCTTCGCCCGGTCCGAATGGCGCGGCGCGCGGCGCGCGGCACCCGGCGCGGCGCTCGGCACGGCGCGGAGCATGGCACGGGCCTTGCCCGCAAGAGAGCCACCCGGTTTCGTCAAATGCTTGCGCCTTCTGCGAGGGCGCCCTTGAGACGCGCCAGTTCCAGTTCGGCGCGGGCGGCCTTGTATTTCAGCTCGATCTCGGTCTCCAGCGCCTGCGCATAGGTCTCGTAAGTGCTGACCACATCGGTCACCTGCCGCTGACCGCCTTCGTACTGGGCGCGGAACAGATCGAGGTTCTGCTTGGCCCGCGCGGTCAGCGTCGCCGCTTCGGTGGCCTGCCGCTGGAAGGCCTCGGACTGGCGCAACTGCGCCTCGACCCGGCGATCCGCGACTTCCCGCGCCTCCGCCACCCGGCGATCCGCGCCCTCGCGCACCGCTTCGATGGCCTTGAACTCGGCGATGTTGCCGACGGAGAACAGCTGGTCCGTGGTGACTTCGACCCCGTAGTTGCCATTCGAGTCCGCATTGGCCGCCAGCCCCGGCAGATGCGAGGCCCGGGCAATCCGCGCCTCCGCCAAGGTCCGCTCCCGCTCTGCCCGCGCCCGGATCACGCCCAGCGCCTCGGCGGCGGGGACCGTTTTCAGACCTCCAATGCCGCGCAGATCGCTCAAGGGCCGCGCCGACATCGCGTTGAGTTCCGCCATCGCGGTGCCTGTGGCCTCACGCGCCTCGCCGGAGCGGGCCCGCATGGCGGCTAGCTTCTGCTGCAGGACGTTGAGATCGGACATGTCGGAGACGCCGCCGTTCACGCGCTCCTGCATGACCCATTCGAAATGCGCCATGTCCTGCAGGGTCCGCTCCAGATGCGCGGAAATCTCGCGGTTTTCCTCGGCCTTCAGGTACAGCGACAGCGCGTCATAGACCCGCTTGTTGCCATCCTCGACCAGGGTGACGGCGGCAATCTCCACGTTCGCCTTCGCGAGGTCGCGTTCGGCGATCTTGCGGCCATTGTCGAAAAGCACCTGGTTGATGACCAGATCCGCGACGAAATCTCCCAGCGAGGTCAGCGACACCCGCGGCCCGATCCGCGGCATCCAGTTGTACTTCGCCGCCTGCGCCCGCATTTGCGCCACGCGAAGGTCGGCCTCCGCGACACGGGCGTCGGAGGCGATCACGGCGTCGGCGACACGGCTGTAGGGGGTGCCGGAGAGCAGGACGGAAGGACGCGCCTGCAGAGCTCCGATGATGGCCGAGCCCTCGGCGCCCTTGACCTCGCTGCCACGCCTCACAGCCGCCACGGCCGGTTCAGCCGTCGGCACCTCGGCCTTCGGCGCACCGCCCATAAAGCGGGTGACCGCTCCCTCCGGCATGTCCGTACTGCATCCGGGCAGCATCGCAACCGCGATGATCCAGCCCAGGCTCCGCCTGCTTCTGCTCATGTCGTGCCCCCGTGTCGGCGCGTTATGTTATGTCGGGATCCGGGGGCCGGTTCGGCCGGCCCTCCGGACGTTACTGGTACTTAGACAAGTCCGGTCACATTGGTGATGTCATCGTCGATCAGGATCGTCGCATCGCCAAGGCTGTAGGTGTTGAAGGTCGCGCCATCCACCTGCGTGGTCCCGGTATGCGTCGCGCCTGTGAGGGTCACGCTGTCATCGCTGCCGCCGTGCACGATCAGCGTGTCGGTATGGCTCGACAGCGCGACGATCTGCGCCTCGGTGATGGTCAGGTGGCTGTCCTCGGCAAAGCTCAGGTCGATGCTCTCCACCTGGAACTCCGAGAGGGCGTTGGCCAGCTGGTCGGTGAACATCACCTCGTTGGTCAGCGGATCGTCGGTGACGAGGTAGTTGCCCGAGGTGTTGCCCGCCGCGTCCGTGGTGGTCACCACGAGATGCGAGCCATCCGGCACCGAACCGACGAAATCGTGGAAAGTCACGCCCAGCCCCGGCACGTCGTAGGAGCCTTCGAGCGAGACATCGACGATGACCGGAGCCGCGTCCGTGCCGCCCACCACACCGATATCGACAACATCGGAGGTGATGTCGGTGCGGATCTGGTCCACGCCCGAGTGGTTCCGGCCATAGCCTTCCCAGCCCAGCGCATCCGGTGCCTCGGTGTCGATCGCGATGACCTGCGTCATGCTGTCGACGTTGCCCGCTGCGTCCGTCGCCTCGATCAGCGCCGTGGCGTTGAGCGTGCCGGTCGGAATGGACGATGGCGGAACCGCGAGGGTCCAGTTGCCGTTGCCATCCACCGTCGCCGTGTGGACAACGCCGCCCAGGGTCACGTTTACCGTCGAGCCGATTTCCACGGTGCCGGTCAGGGTGATCCCCGCCGCCGCTTCCGCCGCGTTGACCACGCCATCCGGGGTGATCGGATCGGAAGTAGAGGAAAGCGTGCTCACCTCGGTGTCGAACACGAGGGTGATGGAGGTCTCGGCGGTGTTGCCCGCCATGTCCGTGGTCACCACCCGCGCCGGAGCGGAGGTCTCGCCCGAGAGCATGGCGCTCGCTGGCAGGTCCACGGTCCAGTTGCCGTATGCATCCACCGTCGCCGCGTAGGCCATGCCGCCAAAGATCAGCTGCACGGAGCCGCCGATTTCAGTGGTGCCTGCGATGGTCACGCCGTTGGAGGCCTCGACCGCGTTGATGATGCCGTCGCCCTCGATCGGATCGGAGGAGACACCGAAGTTGTCCACCTGCGTGTCCACCTTCACCGAATCTGTCCGCGTCAGCGTGTTGCCCGCGCTGTCGGTGATCGTCGCGGTGATCTCGGCGGTGTAGGTGCCGGGGGCGATCTCACCCGCCGCGAAGGGCGCGGTCCAGATGCCGTTGGCACCGGTCTGCACCGTGTGGCTGACGCCGTTCATGGTGACGGTGACCATCTCGCCCGGGTTGGACGTGCCGGTCAGCACCACCCCGTCCGAGGCTTCGGCGAAGTTGACGATGTCGTCACCCTCGACCGGCGCCGGGCTGATGGTCAGGATACCCGCGTCGGTGTCGATCTGCACCGATTGCGTCAGTGTGTCGGTGTTGCCCGCCGCGTCGGTGGAGACCGCCATCAGCGTCACGGTCCGCTCGCCCGAGGGCAATTGCCCCGGCGCGTAGGTCACCGTCCAGTTGCCGCTTGCATCCACGGTTGCCGGAAGCGCCACGCCGTCGAGCGTGACCATGACGGTCGCGCCCGGCTCGGTGGTGCCGGTCAGGGTCAGCCCCTGCGCCGCTTCCTGACCGTTCAGCACCCCGTCCGCGCCGCCCGGCGTGGAGGTCATGGCGAAGTTGCGCACCAGCGTGTCGACGTCCAGATCGCCGGTCGCCGTGGCGGTGTTGCCTGCAGCGTCGGTGGAGACGGCGGTGACCGGAAGGGTCTTCTCGCCCGTCGGCACCTCTGCGGGCGCGTAGGTCACGGTCCAGCTGCCATCCGCGGCCACGGTCGCGGCCTTCGTCACCGCGCCAAGCGTCACCATGACGGAGGCTCCCGGTTCGGCGGAGCCGGTCAGGATCACGCCCGCCGCATGCTCCGCTCCGTTCACCACACCATCCCCCGCGACACCGGCGGTGTTCACGCTCACGGCGGTTTCGGTGTCCACGGCGATGTTGCCGGAGGTCGAGCTGCTGTTTCCGGCGGCATCCGTTGCTGTCGCGGAGACCGCAAGGCTCGTCTGCCCGGTGGGGATCAGGGCGCTCGGGATGTCCACGGACCAGCTGCCATCCGCTGCGACAGTGGCGGTCAGGGCCGTGCCGGAGACCATGACTTCCACGGTCGAACCCACATCGGCGGTGCCGGTCAGCACCACACCGCTGGCCTGCTCGCCTGCGTTGACGATACCGTCGCCGCCCACGGTGGCGGTGTTCATGCTCACGGAAACCGTGGTGTCCACCGCAATGCTGCCGGTGGTCGTGGTCACGTTGCCCGCCGCATCGGTCGCCGAAGCGGAGACGTCGAGGCTCGTCTGCCCGGTCGGGATCAGCGCGCTCGGGATGTCCACGGACCAGCTGCCATCGCTGGCCACGGTCGCGGTCAACGCCGAGCCGGAGACCGTCACCACAACCGAGGAGCCCGCCTCGGCGGTGCCAGTCAGGGTCACCCCCGCCGCCTGCTCACCCGCGTTGACGATGCCGTCTCCGGTCACCGTGCCGGTGTCGATTGTCAGCGAGACCTCGGTGTCGACGCTGAAGTCATGCGTCATCGACGCCACGTTGCCCGCGGCATCCGTCGCCACGATGGTCGCGGTGGTGCTGTAGGTGCCCGCCGGAAGGTCCGCGCTGCCGAAGGTCACGCTCCACGCGCCGGTCGCATCCGCCGTGATCGTCTTGGTCACACCTTCGATGGTCACATCGACGCTGGACCCTGCCTGCGAGGTGCCGGTCAGGGTCACACCTGCCGCGTATTCCGCCTGCGAAATCAGGTCGTCGCCAGTCAGCGGCGCGTTGTCGAGGCTGACCAGCCCAACCGTATCCACCTGCACCGCATCCAGCAGCACCGTGCTGTTGCCGAAGCTGTCCGTGGCAGTCAGCGTGATGTCGGTGACGTATTCACCCGCCGGGAACACGGTGTCGTCCAGCGTGAACGTCCAGGTCCCGCTGGCGTCGATCACCACGGTCTCGACATAGCTGCCGACCGTGAGTTCCAGTGTCGCGCCCGGCTCACCGGTTCCGCTGATGCTCACCCCACTCGCGTCATAGGCGTCGCCGTTGAACAGGTCGCCCAGCGAAACCGTGCCCTCGGTGATGTCGATGATCGGCGGGGTGGTGTCGATTGCGAAGGTCGGGCCGTCGAGGTCCGTGGTGCTGCCGTCCGGATGGGTGACCGTGACCACCACATCTTCGTAGACGCCGTCAGACGGGAAATCCCCATCGTCGAAGACCACTTCCCAGTTGCCATCCGTGCCGATCACGCCGGTCACCGTGGTGCCGTCGATGGTCACGGAAACCTGATCGCCCGGCTCGCCGGTGCCGGTGATGACGACTTCCGGAACGTCGTTGCCGCTGATGTCGAAGGAATCCGTCGCATGGTCCACAGTCGGCGTAGCCGGAAGCGGTGCCGGATTCGGATTGGGGTTCGGGTTCGGATTGGGGTTCGTGCCGGTGTCAGGCGTACCGTCACCACCGTCGCTGCCACCGTTTCCACCGTCGCCGCCACCGTCTCCCGTTGCGAGACCAAGCAGGCCGAGGCCCGCAAGCCCTGCCCCCGCCGCGCCGAGGCCGCTCAGGCCGGTCAGCCCGCCCAGCATTCCGGCCCCGAGCATCGAAACCTCGTCGTCGCCGTAGCCTGCGTCGGCCACCACGGTCGGTTCTTCGATGAAGATCAGGTCGTCCGATGGGCTCCATTTTCCCCAGGTCTCCGTCGGCCCGTATTGCGCGTAGAGCGCGCCGCCCTCGGCTTCGACGAAACTGACCTGGTTGAGCGTGCCCTGGGAACTGACGAACAAACGGTTGTCCGCCCCACCGTCGAAATACCCTTCGAGAACAAGCACGCGGCCATCAGCCAGCGTGATGAGCAGGTCGTTTGCCGCGCGGTCATAGCTGCGCAGGTCCGCCTGGCTAATATTGATTGAAATATCGTTGCCTGAGCCCGCATCGATCAGGAAACCCTGATTTTCACCTGCCACAGACCCACGCTCAACTGCACCCGTACGGGTACGGATCACGAAATCGATCGCGTTCATTGTTACACCGCTCTACCTATCGACGGCCTGTTTGTCGGGCCGTCCTTTATTTTTCTGGTATTCGGTTAGCGCATTTCCGCTCAATTCGCTAGATACAATTTGACCAACCGGGAAAATCCGGTGTGTTTTCCCATGTTTGCTACTAGATGGGCTTTGGATTGTGGCGAATTTGGGGCAAATTTGCCACAATTGCGCCGCAATCAGAAGGCGACCGACTGGCCCGATATGGCGGACTCTTGCGCCGCCAATCCCATGCGAACCGCCCAGGCACCATCACCCAACGTCACCTCCGGCTGGGCAAGGCCGCGCACAACGTCGAGGAACCGGCTGTGCTGGTAGAAGGTCGAGCCATTGTGATCCCCCGCCGCCAGCAGCGTCGGATCCACCGGGATGTCCACCGCCTGCGGACCTTTCGGATGGCGCGGGCTGACGATCACCTGCGCGGTGGGCGGCAGGCCGAGATGGGTGGGCCAGAAGCGTCCGGGGCCGGGCACGAAGGCCTCGATCTTGCCGGTCGGACCCACCGCAGACAGCTCCTCCTGATACCGCGCCCCCTCGGCATACATGCACAGCTCCAGCATCGCCCGTGCGCCGCTGGCGAAATCGACAATCACGTAGCCACTGTCCCAGATATCCGGTGTCTCGCCGTCATAGCGCTCGTCGAGATGGTTCACGACCTGGCCGGCGCTGGCCATCACCCGCACCGGATCTGACTGCAGAACCAGCCGCATCAGGTCGAAGAAATGGCAGCACTTCTCAACCAATGTCCCGCCGGTGTTCCGGTTGAAGCGGTTCCAGTCACCGACCTTCGGCAGGAAGGGAAAGCGGTGCTCTCGGATGGAGAACATCGTCACGCCGCCGGTGGCGTTCTGCAATTGCTCGATGAAGGTCGCGACAGGCGGCATGTAGCGATATTCCATCGCCACCCAGACCGGCGCCGGGTAGGACGCCTTGATCCGCTCCAGTTCCTGGCCCTGCTGCACGCTCGTGTAGAGCGGCTTTTCCATCAGCATGGGCAAGGGACGGATCGCCGCCACCTCTGCCATCTGCCCGACGTGCATGTGGTTCGGGCTGACCACCAGCAGGCAATGGAGCGTCTCATCCGACAGCAGGTCCGCGATGGACGCACATAGGCGTGCATTGGGCGCGATGGCCTTCGCTGCATTGGCCATGATCTCGTTCGGCTCGTAGATCGCCGCGACCCGTGCGCCGGGCAGCAGCGCAATGTTGCGCAGGTGCTCCTGCCCCATCATGCCGCAGCCGATCACGCCGTAATTGATGATGTCCATATTGGCGGCCCCTCCAAAGGCCTGATGTGTCACGCAAGCCGCGCGACGTAGCGGGCGACGTCCGTGTTGATCCAACTGCGCGAAACCTCGGCCCGCGCCCCGTCCTGCCCCCAGCTGATCCGCGTGGCCTGCAGCGTCTGCGTGCCGGAAGCCAGACCAAACGCGCCTGGTGCCCAGTCGGGCACCCCCGCAAGCCCTAGCGCGTCTTCGGCGCGGGTGATCCAGAGGTTCAACGCCTCGCGATAAAAAAGGTACAGAGACTCCCGCAGGTCACCCGGCGCGATCCGCTCGGCATAACGCCCGTCGAGCCAGACTTCCTCGAGCACGGCCGGGACGCCGTTCAGCCGCCGCAACCGCCTTATACGATGGGCCTCCCCGGACACGCCGAAGTCCGGCAGGTCCGCAGGCTTCTCCAACCGCTGCACGGACAGCACCTCCGCCGTCGGCAAACCGCCGCCCTCCAGAAGTTCCACCCGAAAGAACGCGTAGACCGACGCCGCGCCCGCCTTGGCGCGAACGTAGTTGCCGGAGCCCTGCACGCGCTCCAGCATCCCCTTGTCCGTCAAATCTCCCAGCGCCTTGCGCAGCGTCCCTACGCTGATCTTGAGCCGCTCCGCCATCTCCCGTTCCGGCGGCAGGCGCTCTCCGTCCATCAACCGACCGGCATGAATGTCCCGGATCAGCATCTCGCTGATCTGAACATGAAGCGGCAGGGCGTGGCGGTCAGTCATGGGGTCCGGGGAAGAATTGTTACACTATTGATCTACACATCAGCCAGTGCTACGCAAGAGAAAATGCATCGAAGGGGCATGTTATGTCGGTCGTTCCCATCACCTCTCCTGATCTCGACGCCGCCGAGGTCTCGTGGTTTGCCGCACTCTGCTCCGACGACTACGAATATCTTGGCGTGCCGGAGGGTCGTCTGCGGTCTTCCTTCGCGCATTGCTCCGGCATCGTGAAGGAGGCCGAGGCGCAGGGCTTCCGCAATATCCTGTGCCCCTCGTCCTATCAGGTCGGCCAGGACACGCTCAGCTTCGTCGCTGGCTGCGCCCCGATCACGGACAGGATCAACATGCTCGCCGCCGTGCGCTGCGGCGAGATGCAGCCGATCATGCTGGCACGGACCATCGCCACGCTGGACCACATGCTGGCGGGGCGGCTGACGGTGAACATCATTTCCTCCGACTTTCCCGGCGAGAAGGCGGAGAGCGCCTTTCGCTACCAACGCTCCCGCGAAGTGGTCGAGATACTCAAGCAGGCCTGGACGCAGGGCGAGATCAATTACAAGGGCCAGGTCTACGACTTCTCCGGCCTGACCACCGATCCCGCCGTGCCCTACCAGACCGGCGGCCCGCTCCTTTACTTCGGCGGCTACTCTCCCGACGCGCTGGAACTCTGCGGCCAGCATTGCGACGTCTACCTGATGTGGCCCGAGACGAAGGACATGCTGGCCGAGCGCATGAAAGCGGTGAACGCCGTGGCCAAACGCTTTGACCGCACACTCGATTACGGCCTGCGCGTCCACGTCATTGTCCGCGACACGGAAGCCGAGGCGCGGGAGTGGGCGGAGCATATCGTCAGCAAACTCGGCGACGAACAGGGCAAGGCGATCCGCGAGCGGGCGCTCGACGCAGGTTCGCTCGGCGTGTCGCATCAGGCGCGAAACCGCGAACTCGCGGACATGGAAGGCTTCATCGAGCCGCACCTCTGGACCGGCGTGGGACGCGCCCGCTCCGGCTGCGGCGCGGCGCTTGTCGGCTCCACCGATCAGGTGCTCTCCAAGCTCGAAGAGTATCAGAAGATGGGCATCCGTGCCTTTATCCTTTCCGGGTATCCGCATATGGACGAATGCAGGCATTTTGGCAGTCGCGTGCTGCCGCAGATGAAGACATGCTCCCTGCCGCAGGCCTATGGTCGTGTACCGGCCACCACGCCGCCGACGCCGCTCGGCGTCGGGGAGCGCCGCTGACGCCACCGGCGCGCGAGACAAAAGGAATGAACATGGACCGCATCCGCCTGAACGACGCCCTTGAAATGAGCCGCCTTGTCTATGGCATGTGGCGCATCGGCGACGACGAGAACACCACGCCGGAGCATGTCCGGGCGAAGATCGACGCCTGTCTGGATCAGGGCATCACGACCATGGACCAGGCCGACATCTACGGCGGCTACATGGCGGAAGAGATCCTTGGCAACGCGCTGACCCCGGCCCTGCGCGACAAGCTGGAAATCGTCACGAAATGCGACATCGTCGCCCCGGCGGGGCGCCATGCGGGCAAGCGCGTGAAATACTACGACACCTCCCGCGCCCATATCGAGGCCTCCGTCGAGCAGTCGCTTCGCCTGATGAGGACCGACCGCATCGACCTGCTGCTGATCCACCGCCCGGACCCGATGATGGATCATCACGAGACCGGCGCGGCGTTGGATGATCTGGTGAAATCCGGCAAGGTCCGTGCCGTTGGCGTGTCGAACTTCCGCCCCTGGGACTGGGACCTGTTGCAATCGGCTATGACGACACCTCTCGCCACCAACCAGATCGAGATCAGCCTCCTGCACAGCGCCCCGTTCACCAATGGCGACATCGCCTTTCATCAGAAACAGGGTCACGCGCTCATGGCCTGGTCCCCGCTCGGTGGCGGTACTCTGTTCGACGCGAAGAACGCGGGGCTTCGGGCAAAGCTTTCGCAGATCGGCGCGGATCACGGCGTCGATGAGGCCGCTGTGGCCATTGCCTGGCTCTTGGCCCATCCGACGCGCATCCTACCTGTTCTTGGCACCAACAATCTGGACCGCATCGCCCGCATCGGCGACGCTGCCCGGGTGACACTGGACCGGGAGATGTGGTTTGATCTGTATACCGAGGCGCTTGGCCATGAGGTGCCGTGACGGCCAAGGCCCACATGGTGCCGGGTTTATGCCTGAAAAAGCCCATGAAATCCCGATATTGGTGGGGACATGAACGCTGTGACCCGCACCTTCGATCCCTCCGCCATGGACAGCCGCGCCTTTCGCGAGGCGCTCGGCCGTTTCGGCACGGGCGTGACCGTGATCACCTGCGAGACCGGGACCGGGCCGCTCGGGATCACCGCGAACAGCTTTTCGAGCCTGTCGCTCGATCCTCCGCTGGTGATGTGGGCCCCGGCGAAGTCCTCCTCGCGCTATCCGTTCTTCACGGCCGCGGAGCGCTTTGCAATCCACGTCATCGCCCGCGACCACGCGTCGCCTTGCTGGACATTCGCCCGGGATGGCGATGCGTTCGACCAGTTCGACTGGCACCGGAGCGAGCACGGCGTGCCGCTGCTGGACGGCTGCCTGTCGCGCTTCGAATGCGTGACCCACGCCACCCATGACGGCGGCGATCATTCCATCGTGGTCGGCCGGGTCGAGCGGGTCACGACGCGGGACGGCGATCCGCTGCTCTTCGTCGGCGGCGCATACGGCGGTTTCGAAAAGGCGCCGTGAGCGTCCCTGCCCCGTCCCCTCATCCGGGCGATCGGCCCGGCGGGGCCATTTGCGGCCTGGCCCTCGGCGAGACGCCCGTCGCCCAGGGGCAGATGCGCAGCCTTTTCAGCCGGAAACGCCCGGCTCCCGCCGTTACGACGCCCGGTTCAACAGGGCACGGATCGTCGGATCCTTCTTCGGTTTCTTGCACAGTGTCAGCAGCAACTCGGACAGTTCCGCCTCTTGGACTTTAGACGCCGCGCTCCTGGGCGTGAACCAGTGGCGCTTGCGTTCCTTGCGTTCCTTCCAGTCGCGTTTCAGCTTCTGCACGATCATCGGATAAACCCGCACCTCACAGGGCAAGGCGGAACCATCGTCCAGCCGCTTGAGATAGGTGTAGGTACCAATCGCCTCCCGTGAGATGCGGCCAACCGCTCCCGCCTCTTCGAGCGCCTCGATCTCCGCCGCGCGCCACGGCTTCTTGCCATCCATCTCCCAGCCTTTCGGCATGACCCAGCGTTTGGTTTCCCGCGAGGTCACCATCAGGATCCGAAGATTTCCGTCCTTGTCCCAATGCATGGGAAGCGCCGCGATCTGTTCCGCGATGTCCGGCATGCGTGCCTCTTTGTCTTTTCTGCTCCCGACGAAGTCTAGACCAACATCGCCAGCATTTCATGCATGAATGCCCGAGCAGGCTTGAAAAACTGAATATGAAAAAGACCGCGTTGCAGAAGCAGCGCGGCCTTTTTGAATGCTGGCGGACCGAGGAGGATTCGAACCCCCGACCCCTTGATTCGTAGTCAAGTACTCTATCCAGCTGAGCTATCGGTCCGTGGAGGCGGGATTTAGCGATGCTGCGGGGGGAGCGCAAGGGGGTTTTTCGGATTTCTTGCTCGGAAAGACTTGCCATCTGGCAATTCCCCTCTCAATCCATTGTTTTGGTTCACTTTATTTCTTTCCCCTTGCGATTTCCGCCCCCGAACCCCCGTCTTCCGCTGACCCCGCCATCCTTTTTGCCAGCGCCCGGACCTCGGCGCGAAGCGCGTCGATTTCGGCCTTTTGCGCGTCATGGGCCGTCTGCAGCCGGTCGATGTAAAGATAGGCCTTCTCCAGTTCGTTGAGCATCCCGGTAGACATGGCAGATAGGTTGAACGGACCGTCTTCCTCCGTCGGACCGACATTCGGCAAATGCCCCTTCTCCCGGATCGCTGCCATCTGCTCGGCAAGGCTCGGCAAAGGATAATCCGAGTCGAACACCCGGTCACAGCCCGCCGCGCAGGAGCCGCCGGTGAATAGCTGGCCCGAGATCGTCATGTCGCCGGTTCGGGTAAGCGCCATCTGGCGTCCGCCGTCTGAATGGTTGATGAAGAAACGGCCAGCCGGGTTGTGTTCATGGACGAAGTACCATTGCCTGTTGGTTGCCGTGTTTTCGAGCGTGAAATAACTTCCGCCGTTGTTCCTCATCGTGAACATTTCCCGTGCGGCGGCGGCGCTGGCGGTCGTGTTCTCGACCAGCACCCGCGCGCTACCGTCCGACCGCTGCACATGCAGGGAGGCTTGAGGCGATGCCATCCCGACACTGACATTGCCGGACCCGCCATCCACGAAGAATGCTGTTTGATAGGTCACGCTGCGGACATCGAGCTCGAATGCGCTGGTTTGCTGCGAATTCAGGATCAAACCATTGGGATTGACGTACACCGCCCCGGTCAAGGCGTTGTTCAGGACAGAAAACGGCTGATTTCCGGAACTTCCGACAAGATCAAACCCTTGATTGTTGTATTGCAGATCATAGAAACCGGCAGGAGCCCCCCCCGATCCATTCTGATTGAGCCGGATGGACGGAGACAACGCGCTTTCGATCTGCAAGTCGGCGAGCGGGATCGCCGTGCCCAGTCCGACCTTGCCATTGTTCGCCACATAGAGCGCATTGGCGGGCGCGTCCCGATCGAGCCGAAACACCGGCGTGTCCGTATCGGCATTCACGACAGCGAAATATTCGCCTCCGACGCCAAGATCATTGGCCCGCAGTTCCCAATCGGTCGTCGGCGTTCCGAAGGTTGTGGAGGTATCCTCGAACCGCAAGCGTGGGTCGTATTCCTTGACAAGAAGATCAACATCCCCCGAAAACGCTTCCGATCCCGTACACAGGTTTCCGACGCACAATGGGCCGGAGATACTGTGAGGACCTGCAAGAAGGGTCTGTGATCCGGCGGGTGCGGCGGACAGCAGGAAAACCGTGAGGCCGGAGATCAAACCTGACAGGTCGGGTGGCAAAGAAAAGCGCATTTGGCAACTCCTGAAGGAATTGACGAGAAACGTCGCAGACGGAAATTGATTGGGTCGCAATAGTCTGAGGGGGCGACAACATCCTGTCAAGGTTAGTGGGAATACGCGTCGCAGCCTCCGTTGACCTCCCTCACGGCAAACAGATTTCCGAACCTGTTCCGGCCTTGCAGCCGCGCGTCCTCGCCAGCATGCAACCGCCGCTCAAACTGCGACGACCGGGGAGGCGCATGGCCTCAGTCGCGGCTGTCCACATGGGCCATATCTGCCAGCGCCAAAGCCTATTGCGCCTCAAGCAGCGTTTCGAGGCGGGCGAGGCGGGCCTCGATGGTTCGGTTGATCTCGGCCTGTCTTGCGTTCTGTTTACGCTCGGCGGCCAAAGCCTCGTCGAGTTGGGCAATGTAGAGATGTGCCTTCTCCAGTTCGTTCAGCATGCCGCCGGTCATGGCGGTGAGGTTGAACGGGCCGTCCTCCGGCGTGGGGCCGACATTGGGCAGGTGCTTGAGCTCGCGCATCATCGCCGCCTGCTCCGGGATTGTCGGCAGCGGGTAATCCGCGTCGAACACCCGGTCACAGCCGGCGGAGCAGGAGCCGCCGGTGAAGAGTTGACCGGGGATCGTCATGTCGCCGCTCCGGGTCAGGGCCATTTGCCGACCGCCATCGGAGTGGTTGATGAAGAACCGGCCATCGGGGTTGTTCTCGTGCACGAAATACCATTCCCGACCGTTCGAGCTGTCGCGCAGGGTGAAATAGGAGCCGCCATTGTTCTCCATTTTGAACATCTCGCGGGGCGCGCGGGTGGTGCTGCTGTCCTGAACGAAGACCCGGGCGCTGCCATCGGTGCGGTTGATGTGCAGTGGCGCTTGCGGCGCCTGGAAGGGACCAAGCAACAACCGACCTGTCGTAGCCTGGAAAAAAAGATCGTTGCTACCAGTACCAAACGCCCGGAAATTCACCGCGTCTCCCAGATAATTGATTCCTACGGTAGACGAGTCGACAACAATCGATTGGGTCTTGGCAGTGGGTGCCACGACAATTGGGATCGGCTTGCCCGCTCCGTCATAGCCAAGATAGAAACTGCCGTTGCCATCAAGCCCCAACTCCCAGGCCTGCGCCCCGGATACGGTATTGGTCCGCTCCATACGCACGAAATCCTCACGCGCTCCAACCACATCCAGTCCGGCCTGCGGGATCGAGGTGCCGAGGCCCACGCCGCTGTCGCTGGCGTAGATCGCGTTCAGGCCGGCGTCGTCTTCAAGGTGCAGGATGGTTGTGTTCAAATCGACGTTGCGGATGGCAAAAAAGGATGCGGGACCAGAGAGCTGGTTTGTCTGAATGTCCCAGTCGACCGTCGCAAGAGCGGGGTTGGTTGACGTATCCTCGAACCGGATCCGGGGGTCCGCTTCCTTGATCTTGAGGTCTTGATCGCCCGCGAAAGATTCGCTTCCCGTACAGCCAAACCCGACGCAGAGATTGCCATCGATGCTGTGATCGCCGCTCAGCAGGGTCTGGGAGAAGGCGCTGGTGGGCAAAAGGGAGGCGAGAAGGCAGGCAAGGGTGACGGGGCGCATGGGATATCCTTTGGCCAAAACGAAACGGAGCTATCCGGCCAAAAGTTAACCTATTGTACACGGATCGGAAGCCTCGATCCTGCGTCAGGCGACCCCGCCCATGGGCAGGCGGATCTCGAAGCAGGTGCCCGTGGCGTCCGTGCGCTTGAGCATCAGGTCGCCGCCATGGCCGCGGATCAGCTCCACCGCGATGGCAAGGCCAAGGCCCGAGCCGCCCTTGCGCGCGCCGCCCTGAAACGGCTGGAACAGATGTTCGCGCGCCTTGGGTGGCAGGCCTGGGCCGGTGTCGGAAACGGTGATGTGCCAGTCATCGTCCTCGGTAAAGGCGGCGATGCTGATCTCCCCCGGCTTGCCGGTGGCAGAGAGCGCCTGCCGCGCGTTGCGCACGAGGTTGGACAGGACACGGTAGATCTGTTCGGGATCGCCGCGCACCATCATGCCTGCCGGGACGTCTTCGGAGAGGCTGATGTCCTCTTCCCCGATGGCCAGCCGCTCCGCCTCCAGCACCTCGCCGGTCAGTTCGGCGAGATTGAACAGTGTCAGGCGCGGTGCCGGCTCCTCGGCACGGCCAAAGGCAAGCGTCCCCTCGCAGAGGCTGACGGCGCGGGTGATGGAGTTCACCAGCTTCGGCGCCATGCGCTTCACCGCCGGGTCTTCGGACATCTCGATGCGGTCCGTGAAAAGCTGCGCCGACGTCAGGATATTGCGCAGATCGTGACTGACCCGGGCCACCGCCCCGCCCAGCTGCGCCAGGCGCTCCTTCTGTTTGAGCGCCTGCGTCAGTTGCGTCTGCATCGTCTGCAGGGCCTCTTCCGCCTCGCGGAGCTCCCGCACGCTCGCGGATGGCTGGATGATGCGGCGAGCGTCTTCGGGGTTGGCGGCGTAGGCCTGCATGTGCCCGACGACCCCCTTGATCGGCTTGACGAGCAGCACCCGCACCGCAAGGAACAGCAGGAAAGCCGTGATGATCGAGATCACCGCCGACAGCAGCAGGATGCGCAGGCCGTAATCGACCATCGCCATGCGCAGCCCCTCTGTGTCCATGGTCACCTCGATCAGCTGCCCGGCATCGCGGAACGGATTGCCGATCACCCGGATCACCCGGTCCCCCGGATCGGTCAGCCGGACCAGCGCATCTCGCATCAGCTCCCAGGCGGTGGCTTCCCGCAGGTCGAAGGTCTCGGCGATCTCGCCGGGCATGGGCGAGGAGAGCACCAGCTGCCTCATGTCATCCCGCCGCAGAACGACGTTGAACACACCGGCGTTGTCCAGCAGTTCCGCCTCCAGTTCCGGACTGATCATGTCGTCGGCGAGCAGCGCAAGCGACGCGATCTGCGCGCGCTCCAGCCTGGCCAGCAGGTAATCCTCCCGAAACCGGGCAATGGAGGGCACGAAGATGAACACCTCCGCCAGCATGACGAATACCGTCGTCAGGATCAGGAATCTGCCGGAGAGAGAGTTCAACATCGCCCGCTGTCGTATCAGGGCAGCCAACGCTGCACCAGCCGCACCACTGTCTTGACTGTCTCGTTCTCGAACAGCCTCGGGGTAAAATAGGCCCCCGCCGCGCGTTTGTTAAGTTCTCCGATGGTGGGATAGGGGGATACCATACCCGAGACCTGGCTGAGTTTCAGGCCGTTCGCAATGACGAGCGACCACAGGTTGATGAGTTCCCCCGCCTGATGCCCGGCAATGGAGACGCCGACGGGGCGACCCTTGAGGACCATGAGCTTGATCAGGCCAAGGGTCTTGCGCTCGGCGATGGCACGGTCGTTGTGGGTGTATGGAAAGCGGACGACCTCGAGCTTGTCGCCGTGAGCCTGACGCGCCTGCTCTTCGGTCAGCCCGACCTGCGCCAGTTCCGGCTGTGTGTAGGTGGCCCAGGGGATGTGATCGGTCTTCGCCTTCGCGGGCAGGCCGAAGAGCGCGGAACGAATGACGATCCCGGCGTGATAGCCCGCCACATGGGTGAACTGCAGCCCACCCGCGACGTCGCCGATGGCATAGACGCGGCGGTTGCTGGTCCTCAGGCTGGCATCGACCTTGACTCCCGTACGCGTCGTCTCGATCCCGGCGGCCTTGAGGTTGAGCCGGTCGGTATTGGCGCGGCGACCAACAGCCACGAGCAGGTGAGAGCCGGTGAAGGCGCCCTTCGGTGTCTCGACGGTGATCTGGCCCTCCGATTCCCGGACGGAGGCGGCCTGCGCCCCTTCCACGATCTCGATGCCCTCCCCGCGCAGTGCGTCCAGCACCACGGCGGCGCACTCCGGATCGTCCTTGCCAAGCGCCTTCGCGCCCTCAATGACCGTCACGCGGGAGCCCAGCCGCCGATGCGCCTGCGCCATCTCCATGCCGATGGGTCCGCCGCCGATGATCAGCAGGTGTTCGGGCCGTTCCCGCAACTGCCAAAGGGTCTCATTGGTGAGATACGGCACCTCCGCCAGCCCAGGGATCGGCGGCACGAAGGGCGAGGAGCCGGTTGCAATGACGATGCGCCGCGCGGTGATGCGGGTCTCGCCCGCCATCACCTCGGTTTCCGAGACGAATGCGCCGTACTCGCGGATCACCCGCACGCCCAGCCCCTCGAAACGTTCCTGACTGTCGATCGGCGCGATGGTGGCGATGACATCGGCGACGTGATCCTTGGCGGCGGCGTAATCGACCTGCGGCATGGCATCGGCGATGCCGTAGGGCGCGGCATGACGCATGCCTTCGGCAACCTTGCCGCTGGCGATCAGCGCCTTGGATGGCACGCAGCCGTAGTTCAGGCAATCGCCGCCCATCTCGTGGCCTTCGAGCAGGGTCACATCCGCGCCCATCTGCGCAGCGCCCGCTGCGACGGAGAGCCCGCCAGAGCCTGCCCCGATGACCAGAAGATCGGTTTTCAGCGTTTTCGCGGCCATGTCTCAGCCCTCCGACCGGCCACGCAGGGCCTTGGTGACGATGGGCAGGGCCGCAAGCGCCGCGAGACCCAAGATCGGACCGATGATGTGCGGCGCCCAGAGCAGAGACAGGTCCGGTCGCTCTCCCCGGTCGAAGACTTCGCCAAGGCCGACTCCTATGGAGGTGAAGACCAGAGCGCCGGGAATGATGCCGAGCGCGGTTGTCAGCAGGAAGTTGCGGAACTTCACCCCGACCAGTGCGGGCAGCAGGTTGGCGACGAAGAAGGGCACGGCAGGCACGAGGCGAAGAATGAACAGGACGCTGATCTCGTTCTCGTGCAGACCGCGCGTGAGCTTTTTCACCGTGCCCTCCGAGGCATCGAGCCTGGCCGCCAGCGCCTGCCCCAGCCCGGCCCGCGCCGCGAAGAAGATGGCACAAGCACCGATGGTCGCGGCGATGACGTTATAAACCGTGCCTGCCCATAGGCCGAAGAGGAAGCCGCCCGTAACCGAGGCCACCGCCGCACCGGGCAGGGAAAAGGCGACTATGACAATGTAGAGTGCAAGAAACATCAGGACGAGCACGGCGTAATGGCTGTCACGGAACGTCAGCAGCGTCTCGCGATTGTCCTGCAACGTGTCGAACGACAGGTAATCGCGCAGGGTGAAGAACCCGATCACCGCCACGACAAGAATGGTCAGCAGCGGCAGATGGCGTTTCAGGCCCGAGGCGGGCGCGGTCTGGGTCATGTCGTTCATTGTCTCTCGGGCCTTGTTCATGTCAAACATGCCGTGAACATGTGTGCGAGGGCACCCGAATACGGGCTTTCTCACGCCCGATTGATCCTGAACCCGCGCTCTCGTGAGCAAAACCGGGGCCAGCTGCGGGAACTGTAACATTTTCACGGCGTCCCCCCGCAGAAATGTTGCATTTTCCGTCCGATCTGCGTTTGACATGTCGCCGGACGCCCCCTATAGCACGGGCTTCGAATGCATTGGCCTGCGAATCCATCGCTCTGGCCACCGACACGGAGTAGCCGCGATGAAACGCACCTATCAGCCGTCGAACCTCGTTCGCAAGCGCCGCCACGGGTTCCGTGCGCGCATGGCCACCAAAGCAGGCCGCAAGGTCCTGAACGCGCGCCGCGCCCGCGGCCGCAAGTCGCTGAGCGCTTGAGTTTGGCCGCTTCGCCGATGGCGGAGCGTGGTTTGACTGAACAAAAGGCCGCCCCGGAGGCTTCCGAGGCGGCCCTTTTGCCTGTGCAGGTCCTGCGCAAGCGCGGCGACTTTCTCGCCGCCGCCCGCGCCGGACGTGCGCCTTGCCCCGCGTTTCTTCTGCAAGCCCGCAAGCGGCGTGACGGCGAGGCGGACGGGATGCGTGTCGGCTTCACCTGCTCCAAGAAGGTCGGCAATGCCGTCGCCCGCAACCGCGCCAAACGACGGCTGCGCGAGATTGCGCGTCTGGTCCTGCCCGGGCTGGGCCGCGACGGCTGGGATTACGTTCTGATCGGACGGGCGGAGTTGACCGCGACCAGGGATTTCACCGACATGCAGGAGGACCTGCGCCGGGCTCTGGCGAAGGTTCACGCGGCGCGCCCATGACCCCGCTCGCCCAGATCGCTGCCGTCCCGGTGCGGCTCTACCGTCTGGTATTTTCGCCTTGGGTCGGTCACGGCTGCCGCTTCCAGCCGACCTGCTCGGCCTATGCGCTCGAAGCGCTCGAGAAACACGGCGGGATCAAGGGCAGCTACCTCGCAATCCGCCGCATCCTGCGATGCCATCCCTGGGGCGGCTCCGGCATCGACAACGTTCCCGAGCGCCGCAACAACCACGTCGACTGATCGCGCTATGGGCTAGACGGCTCCGGCAGTGCATCTTCCATCCTTCACCCCAGCCTTGGATACGTCGTCGAATACGAGAGCGTCACAGCCCCGGTGCCGTTGCCCGGCGCGTCGCAGGCCGCACTGAGCCGCACGCTTGCCGCATGGCACGAAAGCGCGTAAAGCGCCGCCATGCTTGACGATGATCTCGACGATATCCACCCGCTGTTCCACGGCGCTCCCAAGAGCACCGCGTTCAAGAAGTTGCGCAAGCGCCTTGTCCAGAACGTGCGCGAGGCGGTCGAGCAATATGGCATGGTGGAGCCGCGGACGGATGGCACCACGCCGAAATGGCTGGTCTGCCTGTCGGGGGGCAAGGACAGCTATACGCTGCTCGCCATTCTCTACGAATTGAAATGGCGCGGCCTCCTGCCCGTCGAGTTGCTCGCCTGCAACCTCGACCAGGGCCAACCGGGATTTCCCGCAACGGTTCTACCTGATTTTCTTGAGAAAATGGGCGTTCCGCATCGGATCGAATACCAGGACACCTATTCCATCGTCATGGACAAGGTGCCCCAGGGCCGGACCTTCTGCGCTCTGTGCTCGCGTCTCCGGCGCGGCAATCTTTATCGAATCGCGCGCGAAGAGGGATGCAGTGCCGTCGTGCTCGGCCATCATCGCGACGACATTCTCGAAACGTTCTTCATGAACCTGTTCCACGGCGGCCGCCTTGCGACCATGCCGCCGAAGCTGGTCAACGAGGACGGCGATCTGTTCGTTTACCGCCCGCTTGCACATGTTGCCGAGACGGATTGCGAGCGCTTTTCGGCGGCGATGAAATATCCGATCATCCCGTGCGACCTGTGTGGAAGCCAGGACGGTTTGCAACGCCAGCAGGTCAAGCAAATCCTTGATGCATGGGAGAAAAATTCTCCCGGACGGCGGCAGGTCATGTTCCGCTCCCTGATGAACATCCGCCCGTCGCACATGCTCGATCCGAAGCTTTTTGACTTCGCGGGCCTGATGCGGACTGGCGAAGACAAAAATTCGCCGTAATTCCTGCCTCGCCGTTAAGAACCGGGTTACCCATTTCGCCTAGGGTCCGTTCCAGAACTCTGGAAAGGATACCGGATGAAGGCGGCATGGAAAGCACGATTGGGCAACATGCGCCTTGCGCTGCGCCGCAGCCTTTTCGGACCCCAGGCTCTGGCATTTCTGCCGGCGGCTGCTCTGGCCGCGTTCTGGCTCGGGGGCGAGCCGTTGCTGCTGGTCACGGCGCTGGGGCTTCCCCTATTGTACTTTCTGTCCGGCGGGTTTCCCGCAACGGCAGGTGCCGCAATAGCGGCAGAGGGGCAAAAGGATCTCGTCGGGACGGCGGAGGCCGGCGCCATCGCCTCCGAAGCCATGGAGGCGGCTGCGACGGCGCGTCTGTCCACGGCCTGCATCCTCATCGAGATCGACGGATTCGAGGAGATCGCGCTACGCGCCGGGGAGACAACGCTCGAAACGCTGCGCGACCTGACCCTCACACGCATTCGCAACACGCTGCGCCGGGACGATCGCGCCGTACGGATCAGTGACAATCGCTTCATGGCACTTTTGTCGCCCTCCGTGCGGCTCGACCTGGAGGCGCTGCTGCAATTGGCCACGCGCCTCCAGACAGCGCTGGAAGAACCCGCTTCCGTTGACAACTCCATGCGTTACCTGTCCGCCTCCATCGGGTTCTGCGGCAGCCCACGCCTGAAACCCGGCGCCCGTGGCGATGACTTGATCGAAGCCGCGCAGATCGCCCTGTCCGAAGCCTTGTCGAACGGGCCATCCGCGATCCGGGCGTGGTCGGACAGCATGCGCGCGGCCTACACGGCACAGAAATCGCTTCAGGGCGAGGTCGACAAGGCGCTCGACAACGGCCAGATCCAGCCGTGGTTCCAGCCCCAGGTCTGCACGTCCACCGGCGCGATCACCGGGGTCGAGGCGCTTGCCCGCTGGATACATCCGGAACGGGGTATCGTGCCGCCCGCGCAGTTCCTGCGCTGCCTCGAAGAATCGGGCAAGATGGATCGCCTGAACGAGGTTGTCCTGCAGCACAGCATGACCGCACTGCGCAGCTGGGACCAGGCCGGACTCGATATTCCCCGTGTCAGCGTCAACTTCTCCGAAGTCGAATTGCGCGACCCGCGGCTGACCGAGCGAATCCAGTGGGAAATGGACCGCTTCGGACTGACACCGCATAGGCTCGGCATCGAAGTGCTGGAAACCGTGATCGCCAGTTCGCCGGAAGGCATCGTTGCCCGCAACATCGTCGAACTCGGCAAGCTTGGATGCCACATCGACCTCGACGACTTCGGAACCGGCCACGCCTCGATCGCCGCGCTCCGCAGGTTCAAGGTGCACCGTCTCAAGATCGACCGCAGCTTCGTAAGCCGGATCGACCGGGACGAGGACCAGCACCGCATGCTGGCGGCGATCCTCGGCATGGCGGACAGACTTGGCCTCGAGACCCTCGCGGAAGGTGTCGAAAGCGTCGGAGAGCACGCCTTGCTATCGCAACTCGGTTGCGATCACGTTCAGGGCTTCGGCATCGCGCGACCGATGCCAACCGACCAGATGGTGACCTGGGCCCGGGAGTACAGCCTCAAGATTGCCGAGGCACAAAACCTCGGACGCCGCTCCGGCTGATCACATCTGCGCGACAGGCATGCGGTCAAGGACCCGGACAACGCCCTTCGTTGGGTCCGTTTCCCGCGGTTTGCCCCGATTCCGCTTGACCTTTGGCCCCGGGAACGGTTGAACCCCGCCAGTATTTCGGAAAGGCAAAGGCGGCTGTCTCCATGGACGATCAGAACAAGAACCTCATCCTTGCCACGGCGCTCAGCTTCGTGGTCATCCTGGTCTGGTTCCTTCTGTTCCCGCCGCCCGAACAGGCGGCAGTGGATCCGAACGCGCCCGTCGCTACGGAAACCGCGCAGGCACCGGACGACGTGGCAGCGACTCCCACGGCTGCGGTGACCGAAGTCGGCCAGCCGGACCCGGCAGCCGCAGCCGAAACCGCCGATGCCCCACGCCTTTTGCTGGACACAGCCCGGCTCGAAGGGTCGATCTCGCTCACCGGCGGCCGCATCGACGACCTGCGGCTCAAGGATTATCACACCACGATCGACGACAGCTCACCGATCGTGCAGATCCTCGACCCGGTCGGCTCCGAAACGCCGTATTACGCGCTTTACGGCTGGGCAGCCGGTGCCGGGCTCGCGTCCACCGACGTGCCGGGCGCGAACACCCTCTGGACCGTGGAAGCGGGTGAAAACCTGACCACCGAATCCCCGGTCACCCTCGTTTGGGAGAGCCCCGCCGGGTTGACTTTCCGCCGCACCATCGCTGTCGACGCGGATTACCTGTTCACCGTCACTCAGTCGGTCGAGAATACAGGCGCCGGCTCCGTGTCCCTCGCGCCCTACGGCATCGTTGCCCGGCACGGCATCCCGAAAAACATCAAGAAATTCTTCGTCCTTCACGAGGGCGTCGTCAGCATGGCGGACGGAACACTGGGCGAGGTCGACTACAAGGATATGGCCGATTTCAGCGTCCTCGAGAGCGAGGGGGCCAAGGCCGAAGTCACCCAGGTCGCCGAAAATGGCTGGATCGGCTTCACCGATCACTATTGGCAGACGATCCTGATCCCGGAACCGGGTCAGGGCTTCAAGCAAGTCACCAAGTACAACAAGACCGGCGAGACGGAAATCTACCAGACCGAGACAGTGTTGCCGACGATCCAGTTGGCACAGGGCGAAACCCGTGCGGTCACCACGCAGCTGTTCTCCGGTGCGAAGGAATGGGAAACCATCCGGGAATACCAGAAGGCGGGTGTGCAGGGCTTCATCGATTCCATCGACTGGGGCTGGTTCTTCTTCCTCACCAAACCGATCTTTGCCGTCCTGCACTGGCTCAACGGTGTCATCGGAAACATGGGCATCGCGATCATCGCACTGACCCTGATCCTCAAGGCTCTGCTGTTCCCGCTGGCCTACAAGTCCTACGTCTCCATGGCGAAGATGAAGGAACTGCAGCCGGAAATGGAGAAGATCAAGGAGCGGACCGGAGATGACCGGCAGAAGCTCCAACAGGAGATGATGGCGCTCTACAAGAAGGAAAAGGTCAACCCGGCCGCGGGCTGTCTGCCGATTTTGCTGCAGATCCCGATCTTCTTTAGCCTCTACAAGGTGATCTTCGTCACCTTCGAACTGCGCCACGCGCCGTTCTTCGGTCCCTTCCAGGACCTGAGTGCGCCCGATCCCACAAGCCTGTTCAACTTCTACGGTCTCGCCCCCTGGGCCGCGCCGGAACCCGGCTCCGTGCTGGCGCTGGTCTTCATCGGCATCCTGCCGCTGCTGCTCGGCATATCCATGTTCCTGCAGCAAAAGCTGAACCCGGCGCCGACCGATCCGACGCAGAAGATGATCTTTGCCTGGATGCCTTGGGTCTTCATGTTCATGCTCGGAGGATTTGCCTCGGGTCTCGTGGTGTACTGGATCGCCAACAACACCATCACCTTCACCCAGCAATACCTGATCATGCGTAGCCAGGGGTACAAGCCGGACCTGCTCGGCAACATCACCGGCAAACCCCGGGAGAAAGCAAAGAAATGACTCGGACTGTCAGCGAAATCTGGCGGCACCCGATCAAGAGCCACGGACGCGAGTCCGTGGCTCAGGTCCTTCTTGAGGCCGGGAAAATGCTGCCATGGGACCGTACCTGGGCGGTTGCGCACGAGATGTCCGAGGCCGACGGCTCCGAGTGGGTATCCTGCCGCAACTTCTCCATCGGCACCAAGGCGCCGGAGCTTGGAGCGATCCGCGCAAAGCTGGACGAGGCGACCGGGCGCGTGACCCTGTCGCACCCGAAGCGTCCGGACCTGACCTTCGATCCGGACCGCGAGGGCGACAAGCTGATCGCCTGGACAGACGGCTTCATCCCGGAAAGCCGGGCGCAATCGGTGCGCGTCGTGCGCGGCCAAAGGCAGGGCTTCTGCGACAGCGATTTTCCAAGCGTGACACTGTGCAACGCCGCCTCGCATCGGGCCGTCGAAGAGCGCATCGGCCATGCGCTGTCCCGGCAGCGTTGGCGGGGGAATATCTGGTTCGATGGTGGCGCAGCCTGGGAAGAATTCGAGTGGATCGGCAGCGATGTCCGGATCGGCGACGCCGTGTTGCGCCTGCGCGAGCGCACGGACCGCTGTCTGGCCACACACAACAACCCCGACACCGGCGCGCGCGACGCGCAAATCCTGGAAACGCTGGACAGCTTCGGCCACCGCGATTTCTCGGTGCGGGCCGAAGTGATCACGGGCGGCCGCGTGGCAGCCGGCGACGAGGTGACCCCGCTATGACAACCCTGCCCTTTCCGCTGGCCGATGAGCCGGGCGATGACGCCCGCGAGGCCGCCCGCAAGCTGTTCGCCGGGGAGGTGGACTTCCTGAAAGGCGTCGTCGGCATGCAGCACCTGCCCCCGGACGACCGGGTCGAGGTCTGTTTCGCCGGGCGCTCCAACGTCGGAAAATCGAGCCTGATCAACGCCCTGACCGGCCGCAAAGGGCTGGCGCGGGCGTCGAACACGCCGGGACGGACGCAGGAGATCAACTTCTTCACCCTTGGCGCGGAGCGCTATCTCGTCGACCTGCCGGGCTATGGCTTCGCCAACGCCCCGGTCGCCGTCGTCGGGAAGTGGCAGGCGCTGCTCAAGCAGTACCTGTCCGGCCGCGCCAACCTGCGCCGGGCCTTCGTGCTGATCGACCATCGGCACGGGGTGAAGGCGGTGGACGAGGAGATCATGACGCTGCTCGACAAGTCCGCCGTGACCTTCCAAGTGGTGGTGACCAAGGCCGACAAGGTCAAGGAAACCGAGCGGGACAAGATCCTGAACCAGATCCGCGAAAAGCTTTCGAAGCACCCCGCGGCCTATCCGGAGATCGTTGTCACAAGCAGCGAAAAAGGCTGGGGCCTGCCGACCCTGCGCAGCATTATCGCCGGGTTGCCCTAGCATTCTCCCGCGACTGAGGGCAGACTCCCGGCAAACCGCAGGGATCGGATCATGAGAAAGCAGAACATGAATCAGGACTGGATTGCCACGGCCCGGACGCTGTCCGAGGCGCTTCCTTATCTGCAGCGCTACACCGGCGCCATCGTCGTCGTGAAATTCGGCGGCAATGCCATGGGCGACGAGGACGCCATGGCCGAGTTTGCCCGCGACATTGTGCTGATGCGGCAGGTCGGCGTGAATCCGGTTGTCGTGCATGGCGGCGGGCCGATGATCAACGACCTGCTGAAGCGCCTGAACATCGAATCGCGCTTCGTGCGTGGCAAGCGGGTGACCGATCAGGCCACCGTCGAGGTGGTGGAGATGGTTCTGACCGGCCTCGTCAACAAGCGCATCGTGCAGGCGATCATGGATCAGGGCGGCCGTGCTGTGGGGCTGTCCGGCAAGGACGACGACATGATGGTCTGCGAGGCGGACGATCCGGAACTGGGCTTTGTCGGCAGGCCTGTGGAGATGAACGTGCAGGTGCTGCGCGACATGTTCTCCGCCGGGATCATTCCGGTTGTGGCCCCGGTGGCCACCGGCATGAACGAGAACGAGACCTTCAACGTCAATGGCGACACGGCGGCCGGGGCGATTGCGGGTGCGTTGCAGGCGGATCGCCTGCTGCTGCTGACCGACGTGCAGGGCGTGAAGAATGCGGAGGGCGAGGTGGTGACCGCGCTGACGCCGGAGGACGTTATCAAGATGACCGAGGACGGCGTGATTGCGGGCGGCATGATCCCGAAGACGGAAACAGCGCTCAAGGCCATCGAGGCGGGCGTGCGCGGCGTCGTCATCATCGACGGGCGCGTGCCGAATGCCTGCCTGCTGGAACTCTTCACCGAGCATGGCTCCGGCTCGCTGATCCGCAAGGCGGACTTGCCCTCGCGCAAACAGGGATGACCCTCGCCGATCTGGACCGCGCGGCCCGGGCTGCCGGTCTCCGGGTTCGGGGTGCATTGTACCCCGGCCCGGACGATGACGCGCCCGAGGGGACGCGGACACTGGTTCTGTTGGGTCCCGACGAGCCGGGATTCTGGGCGATCTTCACCGCCTCTCCCGAATATGCCGCCAGCAAACCCGATCCGCTGGACCACTGGTCGAAGCGCGTGCTGGGCACCCTGGCCGAGGCATGGCACGGCACCCCGATCTTCCCTTCCGACGGTCCGCCCTATGCGCCGTTCGTCCGCTGGGCCGAGGCCTCCGGACACGCCTGGACCTCGCCGGTGCACTTGCTGGTGCAGGCCGAGGCCGGGCTGTTCATCAGCTATCGCGGCGCGATTGCACTGCCGGACCGGCTGGCCCTGCCCGCGCCGTCGCCAAACCCCTGCCTGACGTGCCCGTCCCCCTGCACCACCGCCTGCCCCGTCGGCGCCATGGGCCTGGGACAGGATTACGACGTGCCCGCCTGCAAGGCGCATCTGGCCACCGCCGAGGGCGCGGCCTGCATGGCCGGGTGCCTCGTGCGGCGCGCCTGCCCGGTGTCGCAGGATTTCCGCCGGCCCCCGTCGCAATCGGCTTTTCACATGGCTGCCTTTCTGGGAGAGTGACGCCATGAAACGTCTGATCCTGATGCGCCACGCCAAGTCCGACTGGTCCTTCGATCTCGAAGACCACGCCCGTCCGCTCAACGCCCGCGGCCAGCGGTCGGCGGAAGCGCTGGGTGACTGGATGCGGGAAAAGGGCTACTTGCCGGATCGGGTGCTGTGCTCGGATTCCACGCGCACCCGCGAGACGCTGGCGCGGGCTGCGCTAGACGCCCCCGTGAACTACCTCAGCGCTCTCTACAACGCCGCGCCGACGACGATCCTCGATCTGCTCTACGACACGGCGAAAGGGGACGCAGTTCTGGTGCTGGCGCACAATCCCGGCATGGGCATCCTGATGGAAAGCGTCGTGCAAGCCCCGCCGGATCATCCGAAATTCCCCCATTGCCCGACTGGCGCAACGCTGGTGGTGGATTTCGACATCGACAGTTGGCAAGACCTGCAGCCGGGCAGCGGCCGGGTGGTGGATTACATCGTACCCAGAGACCTGACAGAGTGAAGCGCCCCGCCTAAAACCTGAGCCACAAATACCCTGTCGCACCTGCGGTGCTATCGGGACATTTGTGGCGCAGGTTGTTCAGGTAAAAGGCAGGGCGCTTTAGGGCATCAGAGTTCCGGACGCCGTCTGCGTATGATCTCCTCGGCCTTCTCCGGTTTGACTTTCTCCAGCGCATCTAGCGCCTTCTCCGCCCGCCGTACCGCCCCGGCCTCTTCCTGCTCGACGATGGCGTCGACCTGCTGCTTGAGCTGCAGGAGTTTCACCACCCTCGGGTCGGTCTGGTCAAGGTTCTTCGCCAGCATCGCGACTACATCGAGGATCGTGCCAAGCTGATCGCCATAACTCGCCACCTCGCGCACCACCCGGCGCTCGACATCGACGTTCCCGGCAATGTCGACATTGGTGAAAGCGGGCGAGATGTTCTGGACCACGTCACCACCCAGCGGCCCACGGAACCAGGTGAATGGGTTGTGATAGTCGATTTCGGACATGGTCAGCCCCGCTTGAAAAACCATACTCTGCAATGAAGAAGGCCCCCGGATTTCTCCGGAGGCCTTGCTGGTTCAGTGTCCGAGGATCTGGCTCAGGAAGAGCTTCGTCCGCTCGTTCTGCGGGTTGTTGAAGAATTCCTCGGGTTCGTTCTGTTCGACGATCTGGCCCTGGTCCATGAAGATCACCCGGTTCGCCACCTGCCGGGCAAAGCCCATCTCGTGGGTCACGCAGAGCATGGTCATGCCCTCTTCCGCGAGCTCCACCATGGTGTCGAGCACTTCCTTGATCATCTCCGGGTCGAGCGCGGACGTCGGCTCGTCAAACAGCATGATGCGCGGACGCATGCAGAGCGACCGGGCGATGGCCACGCGCTGCTGCTGACCACCTGAAAGCTGGCCCGGATACTTGTTCGCCTGATCCGGGATCTTCACCTTTTCGAGGAAGTGCATCGCGGTTTCCTCGGCCTTCTTCTTCGGGATCTTGCGGACCCAGATCGGCGCGAGCGTGCAGTTCTCGAGGATCGTCAGATGCGGGAAGAGGTTGAAGTGCTGAAAGCACATGCCGACCTCGGAGCGGATCTTGTCGATGTTCTTGATGTCGGAGGACAGCACCGTGCCATCCACGGTGATCTTGCCCTTCTGGTGCTCCTCCAGCGCGTTGATGCAACGGATCAGCGTGGACTTGCCGGAGCCGGACGGACCGGCGATGACGATACGCTCGCCCCGGTAGACCGTCAGGTCGATGTCGCGCAGCACGTGAAAGGTGCCGTACCACTTGTTCATGTTCTCGATGGTGATCGCGACTTCGTCGGATACTTTCATGATCGGTTCAGCCATTTCCGAGGCTCCTTAACGATGATCGGTGGCAAGCTGACGCTCGAGCCACTGCGAATATTGCGAAATGCCGTAGCAGACGGGGAAGAACATCAGGATCGCGAAACCCCAGAGTTCCCAGTAGACGCCGTTCCATTCGGTCGAGGCGAGGATCGGGCCTCGGATCATGCCCACGAGGTCGAACATCGAGATGACCGACACGAGGGTGGTGTCCTTGAACAGGCCCACGGCGACGTTGACGATGCCCGGGATGGAGATCTTCAGCGCCTGCGGCATGATGATGAGCCGCATGGACTGCGCATAATCCAGCCCCAGACTGTCCGCCGCCTCGTACTGCCCCTTCGGCAGAGCGGCGAGGCCGCCCCGGATCACCTCTGCGATATAGGCCGAGGAGAACATGGTGATCATGATGATCACCCGCAGGATGAGGTCGAAGGTCGTGCCCGGCGGCAGGAAGTAGGCCAGAACCACGTTTGCCACGAACAGCAGCGTGATGAGCGGCACGCCGCGGATGAACTCGATGAAGACCACGCAGATCCACTTGATGATCGGCATGTGCGACTGACGGCCCAGCGCCAGCAGGATACCGATCGGCAAGGAGAGCGAGACGCAGACGGTGCCGAGGATGAAATTCAGCATGAAGCCGCCCATGTCCCGGCTCGGGACCTCCGGCAGGGCCAGAACCCCGGACATCGCCCCGGTGACATAGCCGCCGAGGAACCAGACGATGAAGGCCGTGACAACGGCGGCCCCGAGTGCACCCGCGAAACTGGATGCTTCGAGTTTCTTGAAGGCGATGTAACCCGCGATGAAGCCGAGCAGCGCCATGATCGGGGTCAGGATCGTGCCGCCCCAGATCAGCCAGAAGGCGATGAACGGATAGAGCGCGGTGAAGTAGAGCACCTGCCGCGGCACGTACATCGCAAACAGCAACGGCGCTGCCGCGACGAAGAGCATCACGAAGGCCAGCGCCGGTCGCCAGTATTCCTCGCTCGGGTACTTGAACCCGAACAGGAGCTGGTTCCAGCGCTCCGTCAGGACCGAGAAACAGCCGCCCGTCGCCCCGTCGAGGATCTCCCGGCATTCGGCCAGCGACTGGGTGTGCCAGATGCCGCCGAACAGCCAAGGCAGGAAGCCCGCGAGGATCTTGAAGATGATGAACAGCGCCACAAGGGTCAGCAGCCCGTTCAGGATGTCCGGGAACAGGTTCGCTCGCACCCATTTGACCGCTCCCGCCTCGGAGGCGGGCGGCGGCTGCTGCGGGAGCATCGTGTCGCGGACATAGGCGACGGTCTGTGCATGTGTGTCAGACATGGCTCAGCGCTCCTTCAGCTTCACGGAATTGTTGTAGACGTTCATGATGCCGGAAATGGCGAGGCTGATGGTCAGGTAGAACAGCATCAGCAGCAGAACGCATTCGATGGCGCGGCCGGTCTGGTTGAGCGTGATGCCGCCCAGCGTGCCGGTCAGGTCCATGTAGCCCACAGCGATGGCGAGCGAGGAGTTCTTCGTCAGGTTCAGGTACTGCGAGATCAGCGGCGGGATGATGACGCGCAGCGCCTGCGGCAGGATCACGAGGTTCATGATCCGGCGGGGGCGCAGGCCGAGCGAGGCCGCCGCTTCGGTCTGGCCCTTGGAGATGGCGAGGATGCCGGCCCGGACGTTCTCCGCGATGAAGGCCGCGGTGTAGATCGACAGGGCGAGGGTCAGCGCGATGAAAGAGTTGCGGGCAAAGATGCCGCCCTGGAAGTTGAAGCCCTGCAGCGCCGGGATTTCCCAGTGCAGCCCCATGATGACGAAAGCCGCAAGTAGCGGGATCAGCCACAGGCCGAGCGTGAACGGCCACGTCTTGGGCCGCACGCCGGTGGCCTCCTGCTGGACCGTGGCCCAATGGGAAATGCGGCCCGTGCCGACGATCGCACCGGCGAGGATGGCGAGGATCACCAGCCAGCCCGTGCCCCCCGTCGCCCAAGCCGCGGAAAAATAAGGCATCGGCAGATAGAAGCCCCGCCCGGTGAAGGCGAAGAGGCCAAGGAACATCGACGCCGTTGCATCATCGCCCCGGAAATCACGCGGCTGCGGCAGCACAGCGACGAAGATCGCCATGACGATCAGGATCCAGATCAGCACCGGCACGTTGCGGAAGATCTCGACGTAGACGGCCATCAGCTTGGAGATCAGCCAGTTCTTCGACAAACGCAGCACGCCGACGACAACCCCGATGATGGTGGCGAAGGTACAACCGACGACCGCGACCAGGAGCGTGTTCAGCACGCCCACGATGGCGGCGCGCAGGTGGGTCGACTGGCTCGTGTACTCGATCAGGCGCTGGTTGATGTCATAGCCCGATCGCTCCTCGAGGAACCCGTAGGAGATGTTGAGACCGGCCGTGGCGAGGTTTTCGATCAGGTTCCAGCCCAGATAGGCCATCAGCCCGATCAGGCAGAGCAAAGCGATGAACTGAAACGTGTAGGACCGATAGCGCGTGTCGTTGATCAGCTGCGATAGCCGGAACGACTCGACCGGAGGGTCGGTGAGCGTCGACATGAATGTATCCCTGTTTTTGTCCGCCTGCCCGAAGCCCGGTGGATTGGTCCACTCTTGGGGCATTCACTCGTGTGGCGGGTTTTTCTTGGTTGTCTGATTTGAAAAGGGGCGCGGGTGATCCCGCGCCCCTCTCCGTTTCGATCTTAGCGGAAGGGCGGGCTGTAGAGCAGGCCGCCGTCGGTCCACTGCGCGTTCAGACCGCGCGACAGGCCGATCGCGGTGGACTCGCCGATGTTCTTCTCGAAGAGCTCACCATAGTTGCCGCCCGCCTTGATGGCGCGCAGGGCCCAGTCGGCGTCGAGGCCGAGCATCGCGCCCAGCGCGTCCTCGGTGCCAAGCAGACGCTTGACTTCCGGGTTCGGCGAGTTGGCCGCCATGTCGTCGGCATTGGCCGCGGTCACACCCAGTTCCTCGGCCGCGATCAGCGCGTTGAGGGTCCAGCGCGCGATGTCGCCCCACTCGTTGTCGCCGTGGCGGACAAGCGGGCCGAGCGGCTCCTTGGAGATGATCTCGGGCAGGACGACGTGATCGCCCGGGTTCTCGAAGGCAGCGCGGGTCGCCGCAAGGCCGGACGCGTCCGTGGTGTAGACGTCACAGGCGCCTTCCAGGTACAGCGGCTGCGCCTCGGCGTTGGTCTCGATCGGAACCGGCTCGTAGCTGATGTTGTTGGCGCGGAAGAAGTCCGCGAGGTTCAGCTCGGTGGTGGTGCCGGTCTGGATGCAGACGGTGGCGCCATCGAGTTCCTTTGCCGAGCTCACGCCCAGCGCCTTCGGGACCATGAAGCCCTGACCATCGTAATAGTTCACGCCGACGAAATCGAACTTCAGGTCGACGTCACGGCTGAAGGTCCAGGTGGTGTTCCGGGCCAGCAGGTCGATTTCGCCCGATGCGAGCGCGGTGAAGCGGGTCTTGCCGGTGGTCGGCACGAATTCGACGGCCTTCGGGTCGCCGAGAACGGCGGCTGCGACTGCGCGGCAGACGCCGACGTCGAAGCCATCCCACTCACCGTTCGCATCCGGCGCGGCAAAGCCGACGAGACCGGTCGTCACACCGCAGTTCAGCTTGCCGCGCGCTTTGACATCGTCCAGCGTCGCAGCGGCAGCCGCGGTGGCGGTCAGGCCGGCAACGGTCAGCGCGCCAAGGATTACGGTTTTTTTCATGTTTACCTCTTCCTGTTTTATCCCGCCTCGGAGGGCGGTTCTGATATGTCCGGTGCTCCGGACTCTTGTCGGTCAGGGTGGGAAAACCCGCCCCATGCCGTGAGTTTGGGCGGATTCCCGCCATGAGGTCAAGCCAAGAAGCCCGACAGGATGCCAAAGAACAGGGCAATTGCCCATCTGGCACTCACAGGCTGAATCGTTTTTGACTGAAGAGTCAATGAGCCAGTTGGAAGAACCGGGCCGCGTGAAGGAATTCGCCTTTTTTGTAGTCGGCCAAGGCCCTGGCTTCCGCGTCCTCGCCCCATTGTTCTTCCTGCCAGGTCTCGTCGATGCGCGACAGCGGCCAGGCGTCCTCGGCGGAAAGGCGGCCGCGCGCCACCGCGAGACCCAGCACCAGCGAGCCGGTCAGCGACACAAGATCGTGAAAGGCGGCGAGGGCGAAGGGGTTCAGCGCATGTACCTGTCGCGACAGCGCCGCAAGGGCGGCCCCGTCCTGCGGCTCGTGAATCACCCCGATACGGGGCGCGAGTCGGGCGCCGAAGATCTCGGCGGCCCAGTCCAGCATCGGATCCCAGGCCGCGGCCTGCCGGGTCACCAGTTCCTCTGGATGGCCCGCGCGGTAGCACAGCAGGTCGGCATCGCCGTAGGCGGCCAGCATGTCGGCAACTTCCGCGTGTTGCGTCGTCACCTTGTCGAGCGCGCTGTTGGCCATGCGGGTGAAGGGCATCGTTGCCGGATCGACCCTGTCACCCTGCGCCTGCCACTCGGCGGCGATCTCCCGCGCCAGCGCCTCGGTCGGGACCGTCAGCGCGGTCTTCGCCGGGGTCTTCACCCCCCGCCCATCGAGCGTCACGGTCCAGCCGCCATTGACGGCGCCGATCTCGGTGTTCTTCCAGAAGCGTTTCGGGGCCCATTCCGCCATGCGTCTCAATCCTTCAGCAAATCCAGGATCGCCGTCTCCAGCGCGGCCGCGTCATGCACCAGCGCCTCCGCACCTGCAAGCGCCTCGGGCTGGTGATAGCCCCAGGTCACGCCGATCCCCCGGACGCCGGCGTTTGCCGCCATGTCCATATCATAGGTGGTATCGCCGATCATCACCGCGTCGCCCGCGTCCACACCGGCCTGCTTCAAGGCCTCCAGAACCATCGCCGGATGCGGCTTGGACGGGTGGTCGTCGGAGACCTGCGTGGTGATGAACAGCCCCTTGAGGTCGAGGCTATCCATCAACGCCGTCAGCCCGCGCCGGGACTTTCCGGTGGCGATGCCGAGCAGGATCTCGTCCCGTGCATGCAGCCGGCGCAGCAGGTCGAACATGCCGGGATAAAGCGGCGAGCTTTCTGCCCCGCCCGCCATCCGCAGCGCGGCGTATCGGTCCTTGTAAGCGTCCACCATGCGCCCCACGGTTTCTGCGTCCTGCTTCGGTGCCAGCCGCGCAATTGCCGTCTCCAGCGACAGCCCGACGATTCCGAGCACCGCCTCCCGCGACGGGCAAGCCAATCCCTCGGAGGCAAAGGCCGTGGCCATCGAGGCGAGGATGTCCGCCTGACTGTCGACAAGCGTACCGTCGACGTCGAAGATCGCGAGTTTCAGACCGGTCAATGCAGCGCCTCGAACGGGTCTTCGCTGGCGAAGCTCTCTTCCCAGCCCAGCGTCTCCCAGCTTTGCTGCATATGCTCCGGCAGCGGTGCGTGGATCAGCACGGGCTTCTTCGTCACCGGATGCTGGAAGCCCATGGTCCGGGCGTGCAGGTGCAACTTTTTCGAAATCACTCCACCGAGTTGCGCCCCCCAGCCATCGCCGAGGTTTTCCTGCCCGGAGCCGCCATACTTGCCGTCGCCGATGATCGGATGGCCGATCTCCGCCATATGCGCCCGAAGCTGGTGCGTGCGGCCCGTGAGCGGCTCGAGCGCCACCCAGGCGGCGCGACTGGCGACACGGTAGAGCGTGGCATATAGCGTATGCGCCCGCTTGGCGCCGGGTGTGCTGTCCATGTCGCGCGGGTGCACGGCGATCATCTTCTCGCCTTCGCCCTGCGATCCACGCCCATGCGCCTTGACAAGGCCAAAACGGATTTCGCCGAGATAGGGCGTCGGCACACCGGCGACGAGCGCCCAGTAGATCTTCCGGGTTTCCTTGTGCCGCAGTGCCGCCGTAAGCCCTCGCGCCGCCTCCTGCGTGCGGGCAAGCAGCAGGACGCCGGAGGTGTCCTTGTCCAGCCGGTGCACCAGTTTCGGTTTGTCCTCGTAACCGAACTTCAACGCCTCCGCGAGACCGTCCACATGTTTCGTCTGCTTGCTGCCGCCCTGCGTCGGCAGGCCCGGCGGCTTGTTCAGCGCGATGATGTGGTCGTCCTTCCAGATGACGCAGCCCTGGATCATCGCCGCATCGGCCTTGCTGACCTTGCTCTTCGCCTCCGCCTCGCGCTCGGCACGCTCGGCGGCGACCTGATCGGGCTCCGGCAGCGGCGGAATGCGGATCTGCTGGCCGACTTCCAGACGGGTGGAGGCCTTCGCCCGCGCCCCGTCGACGCGGACCTCGCCCTTGCGGCACATCTTCTCGATGCGCCCCTGCGCCACATGCGGGAAATGCCGCTTGAACCAGCGGTCGAGCCGCTGATCGCCGTCGCCGGGGCCTACGGTGACTGTCTGGACACGGCTCATTGGGCGAAACTCCGGGCAACGAGGAGCCCGGCGATCAATGCGCCGAGCGAAAGAAGGACCGAGGCGAGCACGTAGCCCGCCGCAAGGCTGACCTGGCCCCGCTCGTAAAGCGTCACCGCGTCGAGCGAGAATGCCGAGAAGGTGGTGAAGCCGCCGAGCACGCCGGTCATCAGCAGCGGTGCATAGCGGTTGCCGCCAAGATGCGCCAGCGCGACCACGATCACGCCCATGGCAAAGGAGCCGAGGATGTTGACGATCAGCGTACCCCAGGGGAACCCGCGCCCCATAAGGTGCGTGGCGGCAAGGCCGGTGAGATAGCGGCCAGAGGCGCCGAGGGCGCCGCCGAGGGCAACTTGCAGGAGCGGTGTCATGGCCCTGCCTTCGCGCGGAGCGCCCCTGTTGTCAAGGATGGCGCGTGAGGCAAGCGGCGGAGTTGGGTATTTGGACCAAGAAGAAACAGCGGGTCAGGGTTTGTTCCGCTCGCGGCGCAGTTTGGCGAAGTAGTCGACGCGCTTTTTCAGGTCGCGTTCGAAGCCGCGTTCGATGGGGGCGTAGAACTGCTCGCGCTTCATCTCGTCGGGGAAATAGTTCTGCCCCGAGAAGCCGTCCTCCGCGTCGTGGTCGTAGGCGTAGCCCGCGCCGTAACCCTGTTCTTCCATCAGCTTGGTCGGCGCGTTGAGGATGTGTTTCGGCGGCATCAGGGAGCCGGTCTTCTTCGCCGCCTTCCGCGCCGCCTTGTAGGCGACGTAGTTCGCGTTCGATTTCGGGGCGAGGGCGAGGTAGACGAGGGCTTGGCTAAGGGCCAGCTCACCCTCCGGGCTGCCGAGGCGTTCGTAGGTGTTCCAGCTGTCGATGCAGACCGCCTGCGCCTGCGGGTCCGCAAGGCCGATGTCCTCCACGGCCATGCGGGTCATGCGCCGGGCAAGGAAACGCGGATCTTCCCCGGCTTCGAGCATCCGTGCGAACCAGTAGAGCGCCGCGTCCGGATCGCTGCCGCGCACGGATTTGTGCAGGGCGGAGATCAGGTTGTAATGGCCGTCACCGGATTTGTCGTAGTTGGCGGCGCGTTTCATCAGGCGGGTGGTGAGATTCTCCGTGGAGAGCGGCTGCGCCACCTTCCAGCTTGTTACCTGCTCGATGAGGTTCAGCAACGCACGACCATCGCCGTCCGCCATTTCGAGAAGAGCGGTCCTTGCCGACGGGTCCAGAGGCAGTTCACGACCAAGCTCCCGCTCCGCGCGTTGCGCCAGCTTCTCCAGATCCCCTTCGGAGAGCCTTTGCAGCACCAGCACCTGCGATCGCGACAGGAGCGCGGCATTGAGTTCGAACGACGGGTTTTCGGTGGTCGCCCCGACCAGCAGGATCGTCCCGTCCTCCATATGCGGCAGGAAGCCGTCCTGCTGCGCCTTGTTGAAGCGGTGGATCTCGTCGACGAAGAGCAGCGTGCCTTGCCCCGTCTTGCGCCGTAGCTTGGCCGCTTCGAAAACCTTGCGCAGCTCCGGCACGCCGGTGAAGATCGCGCTGATCTGGACGAAATGCAGGTCCGTGGCATCTGCCAGCAGCCTTGCGATGGTGGTCTTGCCCACCCCCGGCGGCCCCCAGAAGATGATCGAGCCGAGCGTGCCCGCTTCCAGCATCACGCCAAGAGGCGCTTCGGCGCCGAGCACCTGCGCCTGTCCGATCACCTCGCCCAGCGTTTTCGGCCTGAGGCGATCAGCCAGCGGGCGCGGCGCGTTGGACGATGCGTCTGGAGTGTCAAAGAGGTCCGCCATCAGAGGCGGAACCGCAGCAGCATCCGCCGACCGCCACGCTGCGCGTCGATCTGGATGCGCGGGGCGGCGCGTTTCAGGATGCGGTCCACTTCCCCGGGGCGGACAATCGCGACCCCGTCGATGGCGAGCAGGATGTCCCCGGCCTGAAGCCCCGCCCGCGCGCCATAAGGGCCGGGGTCCATGACCACGATTCCCTCGGCGTCCTGCGCGAGGCCCAGTTCCGCGCTCACCGCCGGGTTCACCCGCGCCACGCTCAGCCCCGGCAGCACCGCAGACTCGCCCAGTGTCACGCGGTCGGCGGGCGGATCGTCCGGCGGGGCGATCATCGCCACATGCGCCACCTGCTCCGTGCCATCGCGGAAATAGGCGATCTCCGACTCCGCGCCGATGCCGCGCACCGACATGCGGTACATCATCTCGGGCGGTGTGTTCACCGGCGCCCCGTCCACGGTCAGGATCACGTCGCCGGGTTCCAGCCCGGCCAGTGCGAACGGGCTCGCCGGGTGCAACGCGACAACCATGACTCCGCCGGGCACGCTGAGCCCAAGGCTCTCGGAGATGTCCGCGTCCACCGGCTGCCCGGTCATGCCCGCCCAGGGGCGCTGGAACCGCGCCTCGCCCGCCCGCGCCTGTGTCACGAATTGCTGCACCATGGCCGAGGGGATGGCAAAGCCGATGCCGTTGGAGCCGCCGGATCGGGTGAGGATAGAGGTGTTGACGCCGATCAGTCGCCCCTCGGTGTCGATCAGCGCCCCGCCGGAGTTGCCCGGGTTGATCGGCGCGTCGGTCTGGATGAAGTAGCCCCGTCCATTGCCCGTGGCGGTGCCGGTCCGGGCGAGGCCGCTGACGATGCCGCTGCTCACGGTCTGGCCGACGCCGAACGGGTTGCCGATGGCCAGCACCAGCTCGCCAACCTCCACCGTCTCGCTGTCGCGCAGACCGAGGAACGGCATGTCCTTCGCGCCCTCCAGCCGGAGGATGGCGAGGTCTGTTTCCTCATCGGCCAGCAGCACCTCGGCGGCGAACTCGCGGCGGTCATTCAGCACCACGCGTATCTCCGTTGCCTGCCCGACAACGTGGTAATTCGACACCACGATGCCATCGTCCGACAGGATCACACCGGAGCCAAGCGAATTCTGAACCCGGGGCCGCCCCTGCATCTCGCCAAACAGACTGCCGAAGAACGGGTCGCCGGCAAAGGGGCTGCGCTCCTGCACCACGCGGCGGGCGTAGATGTTGACCACCGCCGGGGCGGCCTGCCTGACCAGCGGCGCGAAGCTCAGCTGGATCTGCGCCTGCGACTGCGGCACCACCTGATCCGCGAGGGCGCTGACCGGCAGAGTAAGGGCTAGAATGAGGGTGAGGCTGCGAAGCATGGGTATCTCCCGTTTCCGTGGGTTCGGATATGCGACCGTGCCCCGGCGAATGCAAGGCGCGGCATCTTGTCCGCTCCGCTTGGCGCCGACTTGCGGATCCCTATCTGAGAGCCATGCCAGAGACCCGACTTCCCACACGCACGCTCTACAACGCCGATTGCCCGGTGTGTAACGCCGAGATCTGCCACTACGCGGATTATGCCGAAGGCGAGGCGCTGCCGCTGGCCTTCGACGATCTGAACAGCACCGATCTCGCTGCATGGGGCGTGACGGAGGATGAGGCGGCGCGGCTGTTGCACGTCCTGCACGAGGGCAGGCTCTACAAGGGCCTCGACGCCTTCCTGATCCTCTGGGAGCAGATGCCGCGCTATCGCTGGATGGCGCGAATCGGGCGTCTGCCGGTCATCCGGCCACTGGCTTCGGCGGCCTATACGCATATCCTCGCGCGCATCATCTACACCCGCCACGTCCGGCGACGAGCGAAACGGCAGGCTCAGCCCTTGGGTTGAGCGCGGCCATAGCCGGGCCGCCCGGTCTGGCTCTGCGCCACGTCGAAGTTCCAGACGATGGCAAGGTTGGTGATGATCGCGCCAAGGAGGCTGAACAGCAGTTGGTCTCCGTCCAGAACGAAGGCTGCGGCGGCAAAGACGCAGGCGTCTACCGCCAGTTGGAACCAGCCTGCCTTGAACCCGGTCTTCTGTTCGAGAATGATCCCGAGGATCGTCATGCCACCCGCGCTGGCGTTGTGCCGGAAGATGGCGATCAACCCCATGCCGGAGCACATCCCGCCGAGCAGCGCCGCAACCCAGGTGTCCAGCCGCTCGAACAGGATGATGCTCTGGAAATATTGCGACAGCAGGGAGATGCCCGCCACGGCGATGATGGTGCGAAAGGCGAACTCCGCCCCCCGCCGCATCCAGCCCAGCAACAGGAACGGAATGCCGATGGCGAAAAACAGCGTGCCGAAGTCCAGTGGCGTGACATAGGACAGCAGGAGCGCGATGCCCGCCGTCTGCCCGGTGACGAGGCCGCCCGCCTTGAGGAAGACCACGCTGAGGCTGGTCACCACGATGCCGAAGGCGAGGCCCTGGATGTCAAAGATGGACAGACGAAACGGCATGGCTGGCTCCGGGTTTGATCTCCGCTCCCGTATGGCGCATTCTGCATCGCAGCAAAAGCCTTTCCGACCGACGATGCCTGTGCCTCCGATCGGAAGGGGCAAGAACACGGCACATCGGAGCAGCCCCTTGGCCCATTGGTACACCGCCGACCTGCACCTCGGACACGACCGCATCATGCGGCTCTGCAACCGGCCCTTTTCAGACACCGAGGCAATGACGACCGGGTTGATCGAGAGATTGCAGGACACCGTCGCCCCGGAGGATGACCTCTGGATCGTCGGCGACTTCACCTTCGGCAAGAACCGGGATGCAGCGCTGATCCGGCGCTGGTTCGACGCGATCCCGGGGCGGAAGCACCTGATCGTTGGCAACCACGATTCCGATGTGGTGAAGGCCCTGCCCTGGGCCTCGCAGCACGATCTGTGGCACCACGTGGACCGTGGGATGGAGGTGACGCTCTGCCATTATCCCATGGTTGCCTTCCCGCGCTCCGGGAGCGGCGCATGCCAGGTGTTCGGCCACGTGCACGACCTCTGGCCCGGCACCCGGAACAGCGTCAATGTGGGCGTGGACCTGTGGGACTACCGACCCGTGCAGATCGACGCCATCCTGAACCGCGCCGCCGGACTGCCGTACAACGCGCATTTCGAGGCGGTGGAATACGGCGGTACGGCACGCGTACCGCCGCCGCCGCTCACCGTTCCGGAGGCACGCTGAAACGACAAAAGGCCCCGCCGCAGGGCGAGGCCTTCGTACAGTCCTGCGACTGGCGGATTACTCCGCGTCGGCCGCTTCTTCGGCTGCCGCGACGCGGGCCTTGTCGGCTGCGCCCTTGGCAGAGACGTCGCGGTCCACGAGCTCGATGATCGCCATCGGCGCCATGTCACCATAGCGGAAGCCGGCCTTCAGAACGCGGCAGTAGCCGCCGTTGCGCTCTGCGTAGCGCGGGCCGAGGATGTCGAACAGCTTGGCGACGTCCTTGTCCTCTTTCAGCTGGGCAGCGGCCTGACGGCGGGCGTGCATGTCGCCGCGCTTGCCGAGGGTGATCAGCTTGTCGATGACGCGCTTGAGTTCCTTGGCTTTCGGCAGGGTCGTCTTGATCTGCTCGTGCTCGATCAGCGAGCCGGCCATGTTCGAGAAGAGCGCCTTGCGATGCTCATGGGTGCGGTTCAGGCGGCGGTAGCCTTTTGCGTGACGCATGTGTCTTACTCCAGATGTGCCCTCTACGGGCGGTTTTGCTTTGTCCGGCGGCCCTTGCGTTTCGGGTCGCTCTCCTTGGGGCAGGATGCCCGGGTTGGTGGGTTGGAAACCCACCCTACCGGCTGTGGGTAGGGTGGGGCTTCGACCCACCGGCCGTTGAAACTCAGAAGTTGTCTTCCAGCTTCTTGGCCAGGTCTTCGATGTTGTCCGGCGGCCAGTCCTCGACGTCCATGCCAAGGTGCAGACCCATGCCCGACAGCACTTCCTTGATCTCGTTCAGCGACTTGCGGCCGAAGTTCGGCGTGCGCAGCATCTCTGCTTCGGTCTTCTGGATGAGATCGCCGATATAGACGATGTTGTCGTTCTTCAGGCAGTTCGCCGAGCGCACGGAGAGTTCCAGCTCGTCCACCTTCTTGAGGAGGAGCGGGTTGAACTCCAGACCGTCGTCGTCGTCGTGACGCTGCGCCGATTCCGGCTCGTCGAAGTTGACGAAGATCGACAGCTGGTCCTGGAGGATACGCGCCGCATACGCAATCGCGTCTTCCGGGGTCACGGAACCGTCGGTTTCGATCTTCATGGTCAGCTTGTCATAGTCCAGCACCTGGCCCTCGCGGGTGGGCTGCACGTCATAGGCGACCTTCTTGACCGGCGAATAGATCGCATCGATCGGAATGAGACCGATGGGCGCGTCTTCGGGCTTGTTCTTGTCGGCGGAGACATAGCCCTTGCCGGTGTTGACCGTCAGCTCCATGTAGACTTCCGCGCCCTCGTCGAGGTGGCAGATCACATGGTCACGGTTCAGCACTTCGATGCCGTTGCTCTCGGAGATGTCACCGGCGGTGACGACGCCCGGACCCTTCGCGGAGATCGACAGGCGTTTCGGCCCTTCGACTTCCATGCGCAGGCTCACACCCTTGAGGTTCAGCACGATGTCGGTGACGTCTTCGCGGACACCGGCCACCGAGGAGAACTCGTGCAGCACGTTGTCGATCTGGACGCTGGTGATGGCCGCGCCCTGCAGCGAGGACAGCAGCACGCGGCGCAGCGCGTTGCCCATGGTGAGGCCGAAGCCGCGCTCCAGCGGCTCTGCAACCAGGGTGGCCTTGCGGGCGGGATCGTTGCCCGGCTTGATGTCAAGCGCTGTCGGCTTGATCAGTTCGGCCCAGTTCTTGTGGATCATGCGTCCCTCCATTCTTGCCCGTGCCCCATGTCCGAAAGGCGCAGACTCCCGAGGTTTCATCAAAGACAAACACGAGGCCGGGTCCAGAACCGGACCCGACCCCGCAAAATGTTAACAAGTATCAGACGCGACGGCGCTTCGGCGGGCGGCAGCCGTTGTGCGCGATCGGGGTCACATCACGGATCGAGGTGATGTTGAAGCCCGCGGCGGCGAGGGCGCGGAGCGCCGACTCGCGGCCCGAACCCGGGCCCTGCACTTCGACTTCCAGCGTCTTGACGCCGTGTTCCTGTGCCTTCTTGCCTGCGTCTTCCGCGGCGAGCTGGGCAGCGTAGGGGGTCGACTTGCGCGAGCCCTTGAAACCCATGGTGCCTGCGGAGGACCAGGAGATAGCGTTGCCCTGAACGTCGGAGATCAGGATCTTGGTGTTGTTGAAGGTCGAGTTCACATGCGCAACGCCTGCTGCGATGTTCTTGGAGACCTTTTTCTTGCCGGTACGGCGAGTATCGCGTGCCATTGGATCGGACCTCCCTTACTTCTTCTTGCCTGCAATGGCCTTTGCCGGGCCTTTGCGGGTGCGTGCGTTGGTGTGGGTGCGCTGACCGCGAACCGGCAGGTTCCGGCGGTGACGCAGGCCGCGGTAGCAGCCGAGGTCCATCAGGCGCTTGATGTTCATCTGCACGTCGCGGCGCAGGTCGCCCTCGACGGTGTAGTTGGCATCGATGTGCTCACGGATGGCGAGGACTTCGGCGTCGGACAGCTCGTTCACGCGGCGGGCAAGGTCGATGCCAACGGCTTCGAGGATCGCCTGCGAGGAGGTCCGGCCGATGCCGGTGATATAGGTGAGTGCGATGAGCACTCGCTTGTTGGTCGGGATGTTAACGCCGGCAATACGTGCCAAGGGTCATTTCCTTTTGTTGCGAGCCCGTTCTGCCAGGCCCTTTTTTCACAACCGAAGGCCCGAGGCAGTCTGGTGCCACCGGGCCGAAGCTGATCAGGTGATCTGTGAACCGGGACGGGCCCGGAGCACATGGACGAGTCTCTCGTTTGAAGAGATGCGGGTGCGTATGAGGTTTCGCGCCCCGCGTCAAGTCCCGATCCGCGACGCAACGAGAGGCTTGCCAACACCGCGGTTTGCGGGGCACAAAGACTGAACACCCCCGGAAAAAGTGCGCCAAATCAATCATGTCCCTGTTCCAGTTATTCTACACGAGCCAATCGGATCATCCCAGCGGTCACCGCTTGGACATGGAGATCCTCGAAGTGGCTCAGGAACGCAACAGCGAGGCCGGCGTGACGGGTTTCCTGCTGCGCACCCCCACGCGATTCGTGCAGGTCCTGGAAGGCACCGAACCCGCCGTGCTCGACACCTTCGCGCGGATTGCCCGGGACGAAAGGCACAAGGGGATCAGGCACATAACCCGGGCGTCCGCGCAGGCCCGCTATTTTCCGGACTGGTCGATGGGATTCGCGACCCGCGCCGATACGCTGGCCGCCTCCCTGGTGGACATGCTCGCCTGCGAGGCGCCGGACTTTCAGGAAGCACTCGACGTCCTGCTGGAAATCGCCAGCGACACCTTCCGCTCCGCCTGACGATCCCCGGCGCGGTCTTGGCCCCATCTGATTCGCGACCGGACACCCGCGCCGCCCTGACACAGGGCCATTGCGCCGGTTAACGTTACGTCAAAATTTGCCGACGCGCGCTCGATGCGGGCGACACGCCGCATCACAGACCGCGGCCTGAATTCGCCGCGCCTTTTCCTGCCGCTGACCATGGACCGGAATCTGCAAATGAAAAGGCCCGCGCCAAGTTAGCGCGGGCCCGTTCGTTTCGATCCATGGAACCGGCTCAGGCGTCGAGTTTCGCGGCGATCTGCGCTTTCACATTGTCCATGGGCGCCATGCCGTCGACCCGCTCGTACTGACCCTTGGCATAGTAGTAGCCAACCAGCGGCGAGGTCATCTTGTAATAGGCCGCGAGACGGGTGCGGAAGCTGTCCTCGTTGTCATCCGCGCGCACCGGCTTGCCGGCGGCGGCAGCCTCGGCGGCGCGGTTGACGATCCGGCCCACAAGCGCCTCGTCCTCGACCCGGAGTTCGATAACGTGGTCGAGCGTCTGCCCCATTTCCGCCAGCAGCTCGCCCAGGGCATCCGCCTGCTTGAGCGTGCGCGGGAAGCCGTCGAAGATGAACCCCGGCGCGTCGACGGTTTCCAGCTTCTCGCGGATCAGCCCGATGACGATCTCGTCGGTGACGAGCCCGCCCTTGTCCATGACCTCGGCCACCTGCTTGCCCATCTCCGTGCCGCTGGTGCGGGCTTCGCGCAGCATGTCGCCGGTGGACAGCTGCACCATGCCGCGCTCTTCGACGAGGAACTGTGCCTGGGTGCCTTTGCCCGCGCCGGGCGGTCCAAGAAGAATGATGTTCATCGGCGTGCCGGTCCCCTGTTCTTGCGGGCCTTACCCTTACCGCGAAGCTGCGATTTCTGAATAAGACCTTCGTATTGATGCGCCAGAAGGTGGCTCTGCACCTGCTGGATGGTGTCCATGGTCACACTCACCACGATCAGCACGGAGGTGCCGCCGAAATAGAACGGGATCGCCAGCTGACCGCGCAGGATCTCCGGCAGCAGGCAGACCGCGGCCAGGTAGGCGGAGCCGAGCACCAAGATGCGGTTGACCACGTACTCCAGATACTCGGCGGTGCGCTTGCCCGGACGGATGCCGGGAACGAAGCCATTCTGGTTCTTCAGGTTGTCCGCAACATCGTCCGGCTTGAACGAGACGTTGAAGGTGTAGAAGTAGGCAAAGAACACGATCATCGCGGCGAAGAACAGCAGGTAGAGCGGCTGTCCCGGGCCGAAGTAGGCCAGGATCGTCGACATGATCGGCCCGGTGTCGGAGCCGGAGAAGGTGCTGATCGTCACCGGCAGCAGCAACAGCGAGGAGGCGAAGATCGCCGGGATGACGCCCGCCGGGTTGACCTTGACCGGCAGGTTCGAGTTCTGCGCCTCGGTCATCCGCATGCCCACCTGGCGGCGGGGATACTGGATGGTGATCTTGCGCAGAGCGCGCTCCATGAAGACCACGAAGGCGATGACAGCGACAACCATCACGATCACGCCGATGATCACCGCCGGGCTGACGGCACCGGAGCGGCCGCTTTCGAAGAACTGCGCCAGTGCCGCCGGGACTTCGGCGATGATGCCGACGAAGATGATCAGCGAGATGCCGTTGCCGATGCCGCGCGCGGTGATCTGTTCACCGAGCCACATCAGGAACATGGTGCCGCCGACAAGCGTGATGATCACGCTGGCGCGGAAGTACCAACCCGGATCATGGGCGAGATCGCCCGCCTCCAGCGAGGCCGCGAGGCCATAGGCCTGGAACAGCGCCAGCGCCACGGTGCCGTAGCGGGTGTACTGGTTGATCTTCTTGCGGCCCTGCTCGCCCTCTTTCTTCAGCTGCTCCAGCGCCGGAACCATGCTCGACAAGAGCTGGATGATGATGGAGGCCGAGATGTAGGGCATGATGCCGAGGGCAAAGATGCCCATCCGACCCAGCGCCCCGCCGGTGAACATCGACACCATGCCGCCGATCCCCTGCCCGGCGTTCTCCATGAACTCGCGCAGCGCCGCGCCGTCGATCCCGGGAACCGGGATGAAGGTGCCGAGCCGGTAGACGATCAGGAGGCCAAGGGTGAAGAGGATGCGGTTGCGCAGGTCGGTGGCTTTGCCTAGTGCCGCCCAACTGGTGTTGGCGGCCATCTGCTCTACTGCGGATACCATGCGGGTCTCTCTTTTGAATGCAAACGCCGCCTTGATGCGTTTTCCAGCATCAGGCGGCGCTCAGTTTGGAAAACTGGGGTCTATGTAAGCGGCGGCGTGGCCGCTCACAACCAGTTATTCGGCAGCAGCCGCCACGGTGAGGGCACCGCCGGCCTTTTCGACCGCCTCGATCGCGGACTTCGATGCGCCGGTCACGGAAATCGTGGCCTTTGCGGTGATTTCACCCTTCGCCAGAACGCGGATGCCGTCGAGCTTGCGGCGCACGGCGCCCGACTCGACCAGGCTGTCTTCGGTGATGTTCGCCGCGTCCAGCTTGCCGGCGTCGATGAACTTCTGGATGATGCTCAGGTTGATGACGGCGAAGGACTTGCGGTTCGGCTTGTTGAAGCCGCGCTTCGGCAGGCGTTGGTAGAGCGGCATCTGGCCGCCCTCGTAGCCGTTGATGGCCACACCGGAGCGGGATTTCTGACCCTTGATACCACGACCGGCGGTCTTGCCCTTGCCCGAACCGGGGCCGCGGGCGACGCGTTTCTTGGTCTTGGTTGCGCCGGGATTGTCGCGCAGTTCATGCAGTTTCATCGTGCTTCTCCTTGCCGGATGTGCCCCCCGAAGCGAATGGGACAACCACGGCTTTTCTTGATTGTGTGAATCGGGTCCCGAGGGACCACCGGGGGCGTATAGACGGGGAGCCTTGCGCGTTCAAGTCTCTTTCCAGCCCTCGCCGCCATCCGCCAAATTCCTTGCCAAGGAATTTGCAAGTTTCCTCGAGGAAAACTGGCCCGCCGCAGCGCGGCATTGACTCCGCCCCGCTTTTCCCCCATATGCCTCCCATCTGCCGCACCCGCCGCGTGAGCGGGGCAGCATGGCATTGGTGCCAACAGCACCATCGACGGCCCGCACGGCAGACCACTCCAACCGGTTCCCAATTCACGCGGGGGTCCAGCGCAGGTTCAAGGCCAAAGGCCCGTCCCTGCCGCACCCGATCGCAGCCCCGCGCCCCGGCGCGGGCGAAACCCTATTCGCGGGGCAACCGGCCTCGCCACGTCCAAAGGACAGACCACTTGAAATTCGAATCCCTGGGGCTCCCGCCCCGCCTGCTCGCCAACCTTGTCGAGCTGAACATCACCGAACCGACTCCGATCCAGGTACAGGCCATCCCGCACGCCCTCGAAGGCCGCGATGTGATGGGCCTCGCCCAGACCGGCACCGGCAAGACCGCCGCCTTTGGCCTGCCGCTGATGTCGGCGCTGTCCCGCATGGAAGGCCGCCCCGCGCCGAAGACCACGCGCGGCCTGATCCTCGCGCCGACCCGTGAACTCGCCAAGCAGATCGTCGACAACCTCCGCGCCTATGCCGAGGGCATGCAGGTGCGCATCAACCTCGTCGTCGGGGGCCAGTCCCTCAATGCGCAGGCCCAGAAGCTGGCAAAGGGCACGGACCTGCTCGTCGCCACCCCGGGCCGCCTGATCGACCTGATCGACCGCAAGGCCGTGGACCTGTCCAAAACCGGCTTCCTCGTGCTTGACGAGGCGGACCAGATGCTCGACATGGGCTTCATCCACGCCCTGCGCCAGATCGCCCCGCTGCTCAAGAAGGACCGCCAAACCATGCTGTTCTCGGCCACCATGCCGAAGCAGATGGCCGAACTGGCGCAATCCTACCTGACCGACCCGATCCGCGTCGAAGTCTCGCCCCCGGGCAAGCCGATCGAGAAGATCGACCAGTCCGTGCACTTCGTCGAGCAGGCCCACAAGCCCAAGCTGCTGATCATGCACCTCGACCGGCATCGTGACGACGCGGCGCTGATCTTCGCCCGCACCAAGCACGGCGCCGAACGGCTGAAGAAGAACCTGGAAGCGCAGGGCTTTGCCGCTGGCTCGATCCACGGAAACAAGTCGCAGGGCCAGCGCGACCGCGCCCTCGCCGCCTTCAAGGACGGTGAACTGAAGGTGCTTGTCGCCACGGACGTCGCCGCCCGTGGCATCGACATCCCCGCGGTGCGCTACGTCTACAACTATGACCTGCCGAACGTGCCGGACAACTATGTCCACCGCATCGGCCGCACCGCCCGCGCGGGCCGAGATGGCACCGCCGTCGCCTACTGCTCGCCCGAGGAGATGATGGAACTCATTGCCATCCAGAAGGTGATGAAGCGCGACATCGACGTCGCCTCCGGCCAGCCTTGGCAGGACTTCCCCAAGAAGAAACCCGCCAACGGCGGTGGCCGGGGTCGCGGCAACGGTGGTGGTGGCGGTGGCAAGCCGCAAAGCCGCTCCGGTGGCGGTGGCGGCAACGGCGGTGGTCGCAGCAGGTCCCGGCGTTCCGGCGGCGGACGCTCCCGCGCAGCGTAAGACATATGAAAGCCGGGCCATGTCGCCCGGCTTTTCCTTTCCCAATTACTTAGTTAATTCCCTAACTTTTTTGCTTGCGCGACTCGCCTGCGCCCCATTACTTAGGAACATGGCTAAGCATGAAGGCACCCTCGACGCACTCTTCACCGCCCTCGGCAATCCTGTCCGGCGCGAGATCCTGACCCGGCTGGCCCGCAGCCCCGCGACGACCTCCGAACTCGCCGCGCCGCATGACATTGCCCTGCCCTCGCTGATGGGGCACCTGAGCAAACTCGAAGCCGCCGGACTGGTGACTTCGCAGAAGACCGGCCGCCAACGCACCTATGCGCTGGCACCCGACGCCTTTTCCCCCGCGCAAAACTGGTTCGACGAGCAGCGCGCGCTGTGGAAAGGCCGCCTTGACCGCTTCGACGACTACGTAACCCGACTGTACAAGGAACGCGCCCATGGACCTCGATCCAAAGACTGACCTCACCTTCACCCGCGCCCTGCCCGTGCCCCCGGCGCTGGTCTGGGAATGCTGGACCTCGCCGGAGCATATCCCGCATTTCTTCGTTCCCCGGCCGCACAGCATCAAATCCGTCGAGATCGACCTGCGTGTCGGCGGCAAGTTCAACACCGTGATGGTGGTCGAAGGCAATGAGATGCCAAACGAGGGTGTGTACCTCGAAGTCGTCCCGGGCAAGCGGCTCGTTTTCACCGACGCCTATACCGAAGGCTGGAAACCCAAGCCCGACCCATTCATGACGGCCATTCTCGACCTTGAGGACGATGGTAAGGGCGGCACGATCTACACCGCCACCGCCCGCCATCGCAGCGCCGAGACGGCGCAGCAGCATGAAGCGATGGGCTTCTATGACGGCTGGGGCACGGTGGTCGATCAGCTGGTCGAATACGCACAGAGCTTGCAGAGATAGCAAAGGCGGCCCCGGCCTTCGCGCCGGGGCCTCCGCTTACCGCACCGACACCGGCAGGCTGGCAAAGCCGCGGAAGCGGGCCAACGGCACCCGCGTGCGCGGCCCGGTCTGATGGATCTTCGGAAACCGCCGCACCAGCTTGCCAATCGCAATGCGCCCCTCGACCCGCGCCAGCGAGGCGCCGAGACAGACGTGTATCCCGGTGATGAAGGCGATTTGCCGGTTCGGGCTGCGGGTGATGTCCACCGCGTCCGGGTTTTCGAACACCTCCGGATCCCGGTTTGCCGCGGCAATCGACGTGTGGATATAAGTCCCCTTCGGAATCGCGCCGGTGCTCAGCGCAATCTCCTCTCCCGCCAGCCGGTTGCCGATCTGCAGCGGGCTCTCGATCCGCAGGAATTCCTCCACCGCCGAGCCAATCAACTCCGGCTGTTCCCGGAGCAGCGCGTGCTGTGCGGGCCAGTCGAACAGCGTGCCCATGGCATTGCCGACGAGGCTCGTCGTCGTCTCGTGCCCGGCATTCAGCAGGAAGATGCAGTTCTGCACCAGTTCCTCCTGCGTCAGCCGCCGCCCGTCATGCTCGCCAAAGATCAGGCTCTCCAGAACCTCCCCCTGATGCCCGCCGTCCGGATTTCTGCGCCGATGGTCGATCAGCTCCGTCAGGATCGCGCCGAACTCCTCGACCGCCTTGTTCCCTGCCTCCAGCCGCTCCTGCGGCACAACCGGGTCCAGCGCTCCCAGAATGGCCAGCGAATAGCCCCGCAACTGTGCACGGTGTTCCTCCGGAATGCCCAGCATGAAACTGATGATCTCGGTCGGCAGCACCTTGGCGAAATCGTCGATCAGGTCGAGATTGCCAAGGTCCTCCACCCGGTCCAGCAGCCGGTCCACAATACCGTCGATCAACGGCTCGAACTCCGCCAGCTTGCGCGGGGTGAACGCCCCGGCGATCAGCTTGCGCACCACGGTATGGTACGGCGGATCGTTGAAGATCAGGCTGGTGGTGTGATGTTTGTGCAGCGGGCACTGGCCGAACTTTTCGCCAAAGGCCTCGGTCTTGTCCGACAACATGTCCCGCGAGCGGTACACTTTTAGAACATCGTCATAGCGCGTGAGGTAAACCGAGCCGTCCGCGTTGCGGAACACCGGCTGCTCGCGCCGCAGCGCGTGCAGCACCGGATGCGGGTCCTCGATGAAATCCCTGTCGATGCGGTTCAGGTCGAAATCGCTCAGATCCAGCATGGTGCCTCCCCCTCTTGCGGCGATCCTGCTGTGCCGACGGTCAAGTGGCAAGAGCATGGAATTCCCGTCCTGCCTCCGGACACCGGCTCCTGTATCGTTATCGCATGAACACATTCGCCCGCGCCCTCATCATCCTCCTTTTGCTGCTCGCTGCCGCAATCGCCGGTGCCTTTGCCGGGTTCTTCCTGATCCTCGGGCTTGGCTACGCCACAGGTGCCGACGACCGCGAGGGGGCGCTCGCCATGGGAGTGGCGACGACGGGCATGCCGCTCGGCGCGATTGCCGGGATCGTGCTGGCGCTGCTCGGCGTGGCGCGCTGGTACAACAGGCCTGAGGGCGAGCCGTTCATCGGCACGAAGGGCCTCATCGGGGTCATCGGCGTGCCGCTGGTTCTCACCGGTCTTCTGATGCTGCGCATCTGGTGGATCACCACGCCGGAGCTGCCGTCGCCGAAGCCCCGCCTTCTGGTTCAAGTCCGCGCCCCTATTGCCCTGCGCGATGATACCGTCTTCCACCAGTTCTGGCCGAGCTATCACCGCGCCGGAACCCATGTCGGTGCATACACCATCCCGGACACTACCGAGACGGAGGGGACGCTCACCCTCGATACCGATTTCTACATGATCTACCGCGTCGAGGACCGGCGCATCACGGTGCCCTATGCAGACAAGGCCCACGCCGGGTTCACCCTGACGATAGGCGAGCGCCCCACGATCATGGACGCCTATTCGGACTGGCAAGATCCGGATTTCTTCCTGACGGACAATATCTGGGAGGCTCGACCCACGGACGTCACCGATCCGCCCGCCATCCAGATCCGCTACAAGGTGGTCGGCAGCAGGTAACCGCCGCCGACCTCATGTCAAAACTCAGCCCAGTTCGCCGGGCTTGTACCAATCGCCCATCTGCACCTGGCTGGCATCGCCCACCATCTCGGCAAAGGCTGCCGGGTCCTGCGTGCCGCCATCGCGCCCGCGATAATGATACGGATAGACATAGGTCGGACCGAACGCCTTCACCGCATCCGCCGCCGCCGCCGCTTCCATGGTGAACGGCAGGTTCATGCAGACGAAGGCAAGGTCGATGTCCGTGAGCGCCCGCATCTCCGGGATGTCCTCGGTGTCGCCGGAGATATAGATGCGGAAATTCCCCATGGTCAGCACGTACCCGTTGTCACGGCCCTGCGGGTGGAAATTCTTGCGCTCTTCGGTGGTGTTGTAGGCCGGGATTGCGTCGATGCCGACATCTTCCCAGGTGTGGCTGTCCCCGTTGGCCATGCTCATGGCTTGCCCTTTCAGGCCCTCCGGAAGCATCTCCATCACCGCCGGGTTGGTGACGATCGGAGCGAACCCAGCCACCGCTGTCAAAACCGCCTCGTTGTAATGATCGCCATGCTCGTGCGTCACCAGCACCAGGTCGGCAGGCGGCATGCCCTCGTACTCCGAAACTTCGCCCACCGGGTCGACATAGATCACCCCCTTCGGCGTCTCCAGCACGATGGAGGCATGGTGCACGGGATGCACCGTCACCGGCCCCATATCCGTCTCGAACATATCCCCTCCATGGGCGGCTGCATGGGCGCGGAACGGCAGAACGGTGATTACACCGGTCGCGGCTGCGGCACTGGCCAGGAAATGGCGGCGGGTCTGTGTCATGGTCGTCGCTCCCTTGTTGTATGGTGAGCGAAGGGTAGCGCCGGGCGGAGGCACGGCAAGATCACAGTGGTGTGAAGGGTCGCCCGCCTATGACCACCGGATGCAGGCAACCACCGAAACGAAAACCGCCGCCCCGGACCGGGACGGCGTTTCATTCTCAACAGAGCCTCAGATGGCTCAGCCGCGCTCTTCGACGATCTGCACGAGGTGCGGGATCGAGTTCACCATGCCGCGCACGGAAGGCGTATCTTCCAGCTCGCGGGTGCGGTGCATCTTGTTCAGGCCCAGGCCGACGAGCGTTGCGCGTTGCTTGGCGGGGCGACGGATCGGCGAGCCGATCTGCTTCACGACGATGGTTTTTGCCATGAGTCTCAGGCCTCCTCGACTTCAGCGGTTGCGTCATCGCGCTTCGGCAGGATGTCGGCGACCTTCTTGCCACGGCGCTGAGCCACGTTGCGCGGCGACTGCTCCTTGGAGAGGCCGTCGAGCGTTGCGCGGATCATGTTGTAGGGGTTCTGCGAGCCGATCGACTTGGCAACCACGTCCTGAACGCCCAGCATCTCGAAGACGGCGCGCATCGGACCACCGGCGATGATACCGGTACCGGTGGGAGCGGTGCGCATGACGACGCGGCCTGCGCCGTGACGACCTTCGATGTCGTGGTGCAGGGTGCGGCCCTCTTTCAGCGGCACGCGCATCATCTGGCGCTTCGCCTGCTCGGTGGCCTTGCGGATGGCCTCGGGGACCTCCTTCGCCTTGCCCTTGCCGAAGCCGACGCGGCCCTTCTGGTCACCGACGACCACGAGAGCTGCGAAGCCAAAGCGCTTGCCACCCTTCACGGTCTTGGAAACGCGGTTGATCGCCACAAGGCGATCTGCGAATTCCGGGGCTTCCTCGCGCTCGCGGCGCGGGCCACGGCGGTTTTCACGTTCTGCCATGAGTGGCATCCCTTCTGTTTTCAGGTGGCGCAACTCGGGCGCCGGTTTGTCCAATCCAGGTGAGCCTTGGCGCTCCCGGATCATCGAGGCCCGCATCCGGACCTTCAAAAAGGCAAGGTGGGTTTTAAACCCACCCTACCCAAGGGACCGAAGCCCCGTATCCTGCGGTAGGGTGGGTTTCTAACCCACCCACACCCTCAGATCTTCAGACCACCCTCACGCGCGGCATCGGCCAGAGCCTTCACCTTGCCGTGGAACAGGAAGCCACCCCGGTCGAAGTAGGCTTCGCTCACACCGGCGGCCTTGGCGCGCTCGGCGATCGCGGCACCCACCTTGGCGGCGGCTTCCACGTTGTTCTTGCCGACGATGCCCAGATCCTTCTCGAGGCTGGAAGCGGCGGCGAGGGTGACGCCACGAACGTCGTCGATCAGCTGAACGCTGATGTTCTTGTTCGAGCGGTGAACCGAAAGGCGAACGCGACCCGCGTTGACCTTCCGAAGCTTGTTCCGAACGCGCAGACGGCGCTTCTGAAACAGCTGACGTTTCGTATTTGCCATATCTTTGCGTCCTTACTTCTTCTTGCCTTCCTTCTGGAAGATGTACTCGCCCTTGTAGCGAATACCCTTCCCCTTGTAGGGCTCCGGGCGGCGCCAGTCGCGGATCTTCGCCGCGGTCTCACCGACAACCTGCTTGTCGTGACCCTCGACCACGATTTCCGTGGGCTTGGGGCAGGTGATGGTGATACCGGCGGGGATGTCGAAATCCACGTCGTGGCTGTAGCCCAGGTTGAGCTTCAGGGTCTGGCCCTGGACCGCGGCGCGGTAACCCACACCGACGATCTCAAGCTCGCGTTTGAAGGTTTGCTGCACCCCATGGACCAGATTGGCCACCATGGTGCGGGACATGCCCCACTGCTGCAGCGCGCGCTTGGACTTGCCACGCGGCGTCACAGTGACGGACTGACCATCGATGGAGATGGTCACGTCGTCGGTTGCGGTGAAGGTCTGTGCGCCCTTCGGGCCCTTCACTTCGATGGTCTGGCCCGAAAGCGAGGCGGAGACGCCCGAAGGCATGTCGACCGGCTTTTTCCCAATACGAGACATGGAGCCCTCCTCAGAACACGGTGCAGAGCACTTCGCCGCCAACGTTGGCTGCGCGTGCGTTTGCGTCCGACATCACACCCTTGGGGGTGGAGACAATCGACACACCCAGGCCCTGACGGACGGACGGGATGTCATTGACGCCCATGTAGACGCGGCGGCCGGGCTTCGAGACGCGCTTGACTTCGCGGATCACCGGGGTGCCGTCGAAGTACTTGAGGCTGATCTCGAGCGTCGGGTGACCGCGCTCATCGGTGCCTTTTTCATAACCGCGGATGTACCCTTCGTCCGCCAGCACGTCGAGAACCCATGCCCGCAGCTTGGACGCCGGGGTGGACACGGTCGACTTGCCGCGCATCTGAGAGTTGCGGATACGGGTGAGCATATCGCCGATAGGATCGTTCATCTTATACCCTCCCTTACCAGCTGGACTTCACGACGCCCGGCAGCTTGCCGTTCGAACCGAGTTCGCGCAGGGCGATCCGGCTGATCTTCAGCTTGCGGTAGTAGGCGTGCGGGCGGCCAGTGAGCTGGCAGCGGTTGTGCAGACGGCTCGGGGCCGAATTGCGCGGCAGCGAAGCGAGTTTCAGACGCGCCTTGAAGCGCTCTTCCATCGGCTTGCTCTCGTCGATTGCGATTTCCTTCAGCGCGGCGCGCTTGGCGGCATACTTTTCCACCAGGCGCTGACGCTTCTTCTCGCGTTCGATCATGGATTTCTTGGCCATGAATACAGCTCCTTACGCGTTGAACGGCATGTTGAAATGCTTCAACAGCGCCTTGGCCTGCGCGTCCGCGGTGTGGTCACCGAAGGGCTTCGCAGTGGTGGTCATGATGATGTCCATACCCCAGACTTCGTCGACCTTGTCGAAGTCGATTTCCGGGAAGACGATGTGTTCCTTGAGGCCCATGGCAAAGTTGCCACGGCCGTCGAACGCCGGCTTCACACCGCGGAAGTCGCGGATACGCGGCATCGCGATGGTGACCAGGCGGTCAAGGAATTCGTACATGCGGACGTCACGCAGGGTGACCTTCGCACCGATGACCATGCCCTCACGCAGGCGGAACGGCGCGTGGCTGTTCTTGGCCTTGGTGCCGACGGCCTGCTGGCCGGCGATCTTGGTCAGATCCTCGATGGCCGACTTGGCCTTCTTGGAGTCGCGCACGGCTTCGGCACCGCAGCCGATGTTCAGAACGATCTTGTCCAAACGCGGGATCTGCATGTCGTTCGTGTAGCCGAACTCTTCTTTCATCGCCTGCTTGATGGTCGACGCGAAGATCGACTTCAGGCGCGGGCTGTAGGTTGCAGCGTCAAGCATCAGATCGCATCCCCTGTGGTCTTGGCAAAACGGACCTTCTTGCCCTCTTCCATGCGGAAGCCGACGCGGGAGGCCTTGCCGTTGGCATCGACGATGGCGAGGTTGCTGAGGTCGATCGGCAGCGCCTTCGGCAGACGGCCGCCCTGGGCGGTCTGGGTCTGGCGCTGGTGGCGGATGGCGATGTTCACGCCCTCGACGACGGCCTTGCCGGCCTTCGGATCGACGGACTGGATCTCGCCGGTCTTGCCCTTGTCCTTGCCGGCAAGAACGACGACCTTGTCACCTTTTTTCAGTTTCGCAGCCATATCACAGCACCTCCGGGGCGAGCGAGATGATCTTCATGAAGTTCTTGGCGCGCAGCTCGCGAACCACCGGCCCGAAGATACGGGTGCCGACCGGCTCGCCCGCGTTGTTCAGGATGACGGCTGCGTTGCGGTCGAAGCGGATGGACGTGCCATCTTCGCGGCGAACTTCCTTGGCGGTGCGCACGACGACGGCCTTGCGGACGTCACCCTTCTTCACGCGACCACGCGGAATGGCTTCCTTGACCGACACCACGATGATGTCGCCCACGGATGCATAACGACGGTGGGAACCGCCGAGAACCTTGATGCACTGAACCCGGCGCGCGCCGGAGTTGTCAGCAACATCCAGATTGGTCTGCATCTGGATCATTTGGTTTCTCCCGACTTCCGGGGCCGCCCTGCATTTGGGACATTGACCCCGGGGTTTCGATCATACCGGAAAGGCACGATCGCCGAAAATTACTCGGCGATCACTTCCCAGCGTTTCGTTTTCGACTTCGGTGCGCATTCGATGATGCGGACGGTATCGCCGACAGCGAACTTTTCCGCCTCGTCATGAGCGCGGTATTTCTTGGTGCGCTTCACGGTCTTCTGCAGAACCGGGTGCTTGAAGCGACGCTCGACCGACACGGTGACGGTCTGGGTGTTGGCCGTGGAGGTCACGGTGCCTTGCAGGATACGCTTGGGCATTGTCTTACGCCTCCGCTGCCGCAGCCGCGGCCTTTTCGTTCAGGATCGTCTTGACGCGGGCCACGTCACGACGGACCTGGCGCATGCGGGCGGTGTTTTCCACCTGGCCGGTTGCCTGCTGGAAGCGCAGGTTGAAGGCCTCTTTCTTGAGCTGGACAAGAGTGTCCCGGAGCTGGTCCGGGGTCTTGTCACGGAGTTCCTGGGCGTTCATTCGCCTTTTCCTTCTATCAACATCACCGGCAGGCCCCCTCCCTTCTCGCGAATCGGAAAGGTCACCTGGAACCCGGTGGAGTCCGTGAATGAGCGGCCCCTATAGACGTCCTTGCCCCCCGTAGCAAGCCCCATCTCCGCAGGACCGCCCGCGGCTTGCCGCCCGATCCTTCCGGGTGCCCTGTGTGTCGCGGTATGGGCCCGGTCCCGCCGTCATGGCGCGGCAGCGCCGCCGATCCGCTTTCCTGCACAACTCGATGCGAGTCAGCCTCTTGCGGCGCTCGCCGGCGCCCGCCTATAAGTCGCGCCGCGTGACGAACAGGGCCACGGTTTCCCCCTTGAAAGGGAGCAGAGTTGGCGTGGAGTATCGCCGGACTATCGTGGGGACGACCTGGAATGACACTTTTTCCTGAATGGCAAGCCTTTGACATTGCTCAGGATCTTATTGACCGCACTGGGCGTGGGTATTTCGAGGACCGTTTTGACATCTATGCCGAGTGCTTCCTGATCCCGCACGAATTCGAGACCTTCGACGGTCTGCGCAGAATCGCACACATCGACGAACTGCGGACTCTGTACGACCGCATGCGGAACTTTCACGTCATGAATGGCATCACCGGACTGCATCGGCGGGTTGTCGCCGCCCGGTTTGTCGACGAAGACCTGATCCAGTCCACCCATGAATCGCGCCATATCACCGCCGGATCGCAGCTCGGCACGCCTTACGTGGCGATGTCCAACCTGCAGCGGATCGACGGCGCGTGGAAGATCGCGCGTGGCCTTTATGCCACCCCGAACACCCCCGGGCACCGTCAGGTCTTCGCGGTCGGCACGCCGGTCGAGCGGAAGAGCTGATCCGCTCAGGCGGCGTCGCCCGTCTTGCCATCCTGAGCGAAGCGCGACAGCAGAAGCTGCTGCAGGTGGCCATTCTGGATCGCTCCCGGATGCACCGCGCCGATCTGCGCCGGGATTTCCGGCAAACCGAGGATGCGCGCTACCGCAAAGCGATGCGCCCCGCCGCCGCTGCGCAGACAGGTGCCGTCCCGTGCCACGTGGACCAGCACCCCGCCGTGCTCACGCCGGAAATGATCCGGCATCTCGTCCCGCGTCAGCAGCCGGCCCCGGCTCCGCGTCTCCGAGAACAGCCGGTCGAGCGCCAGGTACCGGTCCTTCAGATCGCCCAGCGTGACGCAGCCGTCAGGGGTGTGCCCGCCGGCAATCTCCCGGGCCAGTCTTTGCCAGATTGGCGTCTCCGGCCAGTCCGCCCCCATCTGCCAGTGCATCCGGCAACTGCGCAGCTTGGTATTCGTCTCGATATCGACCCGGGCGAGGTCCCAGTCGCCAGGCTCCAGCGCCCCGCTGTTCTGCCGCTTGAAGCGATGTGACCGCTCCTGCCGCGCCAGCGCCTGCGACATCGCTTTCGGATCGACGTAAATCCGCGCGTCCGACCGCGGCGCCTGCACGCCGTAGCGCAGCCAGTTCAGCAGATCGCGCAGCATCTTCTGCGGCACATGCGCCGCAAGCGCGCGCTGCAGGTAAGCAATCTGGGAAAAACCAGGGACAATCGAAGCAGACATGACAGCCAACCCATACGCAGGGGATCAACAGGGACTGTCATCAATATGTTACATAGGCCTGCGACGGAAAATCGCAGTTGCGTGAGCATCGCCAGTGGCACGCGGCCTGTGGCCACCGCGCCACAGACGCGGCCTCAGGCCCACTTGTAATTGAAGCTTACCGAGATCCGGTTGTCCTCTTCGGCCATGTTCATCGGAACTTCGTGCCGCAGCCAGCTTTCCCAAAGCAGCACGTCCCCCGGCTGCGTCGCCTCGTAGACGAAAGCCTTCAGCTCCTCGCGGCAGTCCTTCAACCGCGTCGGCGCCGCCATCATCATCGGCAGGCGCGGGTCCTCCAGCTTCAGCGCCGCCGCGCCCTCGGGCATCGCAACATAGGTCGTGCCGGAAATCACCGAATGCGGGTGGATGTGGCTCGAATGGGTGCCACCCGGGGGCAGGATGTTGATCCAGATGTCTTCCAGTTCCAGCCTGCGGTCCGCGAGGTCGAAGGCCACATCCTGCGCAAAGGCCGCCACATGCTTGTCCAGCGCCTTCACCAGCTGGCCGAAAATCGGGAAGCGCCACGGAAGGTCCGTCAGCGAGGCATACGACGTGTACCCCGGATACCCCTGTTCGTCACACCACGCCTGCCCCGCCTCGTCATCCTCCGCGATGGAGTAACAGGAGGCCTCCAACTCGCCGGTGTCGATCTTCGGGCCGAATTCCGACAGGCGGGCTCGGTACAGGCGGGTGGCAAAGAGCGAACGGACGTCAGCCATGACGGTCTCCTCGTGACAGGTCTGGCCCGCTTATGCGCCCGGTGCCCCGGAACATGCAAGCGACCTCAGGCGAAGACCTCCGCCGACGGGCTGAAGAACAACGCCGCCGACAGATCGTCGCTGTCGAGAAACACCCGCGGCTGCTCGGTCCCCGCCATCACGGGACGCGAGCGCGCATCGCGCGCGATCGCAAGTACCGCGCCATTGTCGAAGGCCAGCGAGAACGCGTGCCGCTCAAGCTCACCACGGACGATCACCGCCCCCGCCAGCCGCGACACCATGGCGCTGTCGTCCGCGTCCACGATCCACGGCGGACGCCGTGGCCGCTCCCTGCCGTCCACGAGCAGCCGCCCGTCCAGCGTGATCCATTCCGCCGCGCCGAACACCGGCACCACCAGCCAGTCCTCCGGCTCCAGCTGCAGCCCGAAGAAACCGTAGCCGCCCATGCCATATGTGCCCAGCGTCACCGAGGCCGACACCACCCGCCGCCCAACCAGCGCCTGCGCCGAGACCGGCCGCGGCGGCAATGCCACCTGCTCGTATTCCCCGACAAGGCTGTTCTGCTTCTCTGGCGGCAAGGGCCGCGACAGGTCGGGGATGGAATACGGCCCCGGCACGATGGGGGACTGCACGGGCAGCGTGCGCAGGAACGCCCGCGTCTCCCGCGCTACGAGGCTCCGGGCCAGCGGGTTTCCCCGCTTGGCCGCGTTGACCACGCGGACCACGATCCTTTCGCGCAGATTCGAAAACACGTCAGCAGCCCCTCTGCCGCATTGCACAACCTATGGGTGTGACCATAGGTTATCTATCTGAAACACAAAAGCCCCTCATCGCGCGGTGCGTCACCGTGGCACAAATCCACACGCAACCGACGTGGACCGGGACGTAACGCGGATTGGTTACGGATGGGTTAATATCCGCAGGCGGCAACGGGCACGGGGCCGCCGGCTTTCCCGCGCCTCTGTAAGAACGGGGCGCGGGCTCCCTCCCCTCCGGGGAGGGCCGGGGTGGGGGAAAGACGTTGTATCGGGCACCGCGTGAGGAAGTCAGCGCTGCCGGAACGGAAAAAGCCCCCGCCGCATCGCGGCAGGGGCTTTTCCTTGATCGTCTCACCGAGGAGCGGAAGGACTTACCAGTCCTCGCGCACCACCACGCGGGTCTTGATCGGCAGCTTCATCGCGGCAAGGCGCAGGGCCTCGCGGGCGATGTCCTCGCCGACGCCGTCGATCTCGAACATCACGCGACCGGGCTTGACCTTGCAGGTCCAGCGGTCGACGGAGCCCTTGCCCTTACCCATACGCACTTCGATGGGCTTGGCGGTGACCGGGGTGTCCGGGAAGATCCGGATCCAGACGCGGCCCTGACGCTTCATGTGACGCGTCATGGCACGACGGGCGGCTTCGATCTGGCGTGCGGTCACACGCTCAGGCTCGGTTGCCTTGAGGCCGTAGGTCCCGAAGTTCAGGTCGGAGCCGCCTTTGGCTTCGCCCTTGATCCGGCCTTTGAACATCTTGCGGAATTTTGTACGCTTAGGCTGAAGCATGATTACCTCCGGTCATCACGACGGTTACCGCCTGCACCGCGCGGTGCCGGTCCGTCCTGGAGTTCCTGTGCCTTGCGGTCACGCGCACCCGGGTCATGCTCCATGATCTCGCCTTTGAAGATCCAGGTCTTGATCCCGATGATGCCGTAAGGCGTGGTCGCCTCGACATGCGCGTAATCGATATCGGCACGCAGGGTGTGAAGCGGCACGCGGCCTTCGCGATACCACTCGGTCCGTGCGATCTCGGCACCGCCGAGACGGCCAGCGACGTTCACCCGGATACCCAGGGCGCCCATGCGCATGGCGTTCTGCACGGCCCGCTTCATCGCGCGGCGGAAGGAGACGCGGCGCTCGAGCTGCTGGGCGATGGACTCGCCGACCAGCTGGGCGTCAAGCTCCGGCTTGCGCACTTCGACGATGTTCAGGTGCAGCTCGGAGGCGGTCATGCGGGCGAGCTTCTTGCGAAGCACCTCGATGTCCGCACCTTTCTTGCCGATGATCACGCCCGGACGCGCGGTGTGAATGGTCACACGGCACTTCTTGTGGGGGCGTTCGATGATCACGCGGGCAATACCGGCCTGCTTGCACTCTTCGTGGATGAAATCGCGGATGGCGAGGTCTTCCAGCAGCAGGTTGCCGTAGTCCTTGGTGTCTGCGTACCAGCGGCTGTCCCAGGTGCGGTTCACCTGAAGACGCATGCCGATCGGATTGGTCTTGTTACCCATTAGGCTTGCTCCTCAACCTGACGCACCAGGATGGTGATTTCCGAGAACGGCTTCACGATCTTGCCGAACCGGCCACGGGCACGGGGACGACCGCGCTTCATGATCAGGTTCTTGCCGACATAGGCCTCGGCGACGATGAGCTCATCGACGTCCAGGTTGTGGTTGTTCTCGGCGTTGGCGATGGCGGACTGCAGGCACTTCTTCACGTCCACAGCGATCCGCTTGTTGGAGAAGGTCAGGTCCGTCAGGGCCTTCTCGACCTTCTTGCCCCGGATCAGCTGAGCCACGAGGTTCAGCTTCTGCGGCGAGGTGCGCAGCATGCGCAGCTTGGCCATCGCTTCGTTGTCCGCCACGCGGCGCGGATTCTTATCCTTGCTCATGGCTTACTTCCTCTTGGCTTTCTTGTCGGCAGCGTGACCGTAGTAGGTACGGGTCGGGCTGTACTCGCCGAATTTCTGACCGATCATGTCCTCGGTGACGTTCACCGGAACATGCTTCTGGCCGTTGTAGACGCCGAACGTGAGACCCACGAACTGCGGCAGGATCGTCGAGCGACGCGACCAGATCTTGATGACTTCGTTGCGGCCGGATTCGCGCGCCGCTTCTGCCTTCTTGAGGACATAAGCGTCGACGAACGGACCTTTCCAAACAGAGCGCGACATATCTTAGCGACCCTTCTTCTTGGCGTGACGCGAGCGCACGATGAGCTTCTGCGACGCCTTGTTGGTGTTGCGGGTCTTCTTGCCCTTCGTCGGCTTGCCCCACGGGGTAACCGGGTGACGGCCACCGGAGGTCCGGCCTTCACCACCGCCGTGCGGGTGGTCGATCGGGTTCATGACGACACCGCGGACGCTCGGGCGGATGCCCTTGTGACGCATGCGGCCCGCTTTACCGTAGTTCTGGTTCGAGTTGTCCGGGTTCGAGACCGCGCCAACCGTTGCCATGCACTCCTGACGCACGAGGCGCAGTTCGCCCGAGCTGAGGCGGATCTGGGCGTAGCCACCGTCACGGCCGACGAACTGGGCATAGGTGCCCGCGGCGCGTGCGATCTGGCCACCCTTGCCGGGCTTGAGCTCGATGTTGTGCACGATCGTACCGATCGGCAGGCCGCTGAACGGCATCGCGTTGCCCGGCTTCACGTCCGCCTTGGCGGAGGACACGATGCGGTCGCCGATGGCGAGACGCTGGGGCGCGAGGATATAGGCCTGCTCGCCGTCGTCATACTGGACGAGTGCGATGAAGGCGGTCCGGTTCGGGTCGTATTCGATCCGCGCGACGGTGGCCGCGACGTCGAACTTGTTCCGCTTGAAATCCACGATGCGATAGAGGCGCTTTGCCCCGCCGCCCTTGCGGCGCATCGTGATCCGTCCGGTGTTGTTGCGTCCGCCGTTCTTGGTCAGACCCTCGGTGAGGGCTTTGACCGGACGGCCTTTCCACAGCTCCGAACGGTCGATCAGTACCAGCCCGCGCTGGCCCGGCGTCGTCGGTTTGTACGACTTGAGTGCCATGCTTTCTGTCTTCCGTTTGCATGTGCGCCTTTACAGGGCGCTATGTGATCGGCAGTTGCCTGCCTTGAGTATAGGCCCCCGAAGGTGCCCGGTGGATACGTCTGTTTGCCATGAGGTCCCGGATCAGGTCCGGGACTGCGGCCCGCAGAACAACAGCAAAGCCCCGGAACGAATCCCGGGGCCATGCGGATGGGGCCTGATAGGGGTTTGCGGGGGTGGGGTCAAGTGGGGATGGGGCAGTGATCCTGCACCATCGACTGCCAATCCCTGCTATCGATTGTTCGGTTCCTCTTAACTTCGACACTCGCTCCGAAGTTCTCGAGGAGTTGATCAGATATCTTCGCCTTCAACGCCGAATACTGCCACCGAGGAAGCCACGGGTTCAAGTAGATCTTTGAGCTCCTCCCCGAAAATCGGACAGTGACGGAAGCTACTATCTGACGTCTGCTGGTCTCTAAGAACGAGGAGATCAGAACATGTCGAAACGCAGGAACCATGACGCGGGCTTCAAGGCTCGCGTGGCGCTGGAAGCCCTGAAGGGCGAGCGCACGGTGTCGGAGCTGGCCGCGGAATACGGCGTGCATCCGACCATGATCCATCAGTGGAGCGAGCCATTGTGCGCCATTGGTTCAAGAACAATGGCGAGCGCGCTGCTTGAAGGCGCATCTGACATTTTCGAGCGCGGCGGGAAGAAGAAGGCCGAGGTCGACGAGGAGACGGTGCGGTCGCTTCACGCCAAGATCGGGGAACTGGCCGTCGCCAACGATTTTTTGTCCAGAAAGCTCAAGCCTTGGACCGGCAAGTGAGGCGCGGGATGATCGAACGCTCTCACCCCACGCTGTCGGTCGGGGCGCAATGCCGCCTGCTGTCGATCTCGCGGTCGTCGTTCTACTACGCACCGCTGGGCGAGACCGCAGTGAACCTGGCGCTCATGCAACTGATCGACCGGCAGTTCCTCGAAACCCCGTTCTACGGCGTCCAACAAATGACCTGGCACCTGCAGAACGAGGGCCACGCTGTGAACGTGAAGCGTATCCGGCGGCTGATGCGGCTCATGCGTTTGATGCCGATTTATCAGAAGCCGAACACCAGCAAACCGGCCAAGGGGCACAAAACCTACCCCTACCTGTTGGGTGGCCTGCGGGTGGAACGGCCCAACCAGGTCTGGTGCGCCGACATCACGTACCTTCCGATGCGGCGGGGCTTCCTCTACCTGGTTGCCATCATGGACTGGTTCACCCGCAAGGTGCTGACTTGGCGCATCTCGAACACGCTCGAAGCCGACTTCTGCGTCGAGGCGCTGAACGAGGCGGTCCACCGCTTCGGCCCGCCCGAGATCATGAATACCGATCAGGGGTCGCAGTTCACGTCCTTCGCCTGGACCGACCGGCTGAAACGGATCGGCACCCGGATCTCGATGGACGGCAAGGGCCGGTGTCTCGACAACATCTTCATCGAACGCCTCTGGCGGTCCCTGAAGTATGAGTGCGTCTATCTGCACGCCTGGGAGACGGGCTCGCAGGCGAAGGCCGGGGTTGGCCAATGGATCACCTTCTACAACCACCAGCGGCCTCACGCCGCCCATGGCGGACAGCCGCCCGCCGTGGTCTACTTCAACCAGATCGAAACCGACCAGCAGGGGCAGAGAGTAGCTTAAACCACCCCGGAAACTGGCCAAAAGATGGGGAG
>NZ_JBNAGK010000007.1:0-163583 GCF_049803835.1 Tropicibacter sp. S64
CTCCCCATCTTTTGGCCAGTTTCCGGGGTGGTTTAAGCTACTCTCTGCCCCTGCTGGTCGGTTTCGATCTGGTTGAAGTAGACCACGGCGGGCGGCTGTCCGCCATGGGCGGCGTGAGGCCGCTGGTGGTTGTAGAAGGTGATCCATTGGCCAACCCCGGCCTTCGCCTGCGAGCCCGTCTCCCAGGCGTGCAGATAGACGCACTCATACTTCAGGGACCGCCAGAGGCGTTCGATGAAGATGTTGTCGAGACACCGGCCCTTGCCGTCCATCGAGATCCGGGTGCCGATCCGTTTCAGCCGGTCGGTCCAGGCGAAGGACGTGAACTGCGACCCCTGATCGGTATTCATGATCTCGGGCGGGCCGAAGCGGTGGACCGCCTCGTTCAGCGCCTCGACGCAGAAGTCGGCTTCGAGCGTGTTCGAGATGCGCCAAGTCAGCACCTTGCGGGTGAACCAGTCCATGATGGCAACCAGGTAGAGGAAGCCCCGCCGCATCGGAAGGTACGTGATGTCGGCGCACCAGACCTGGTTGGGCCGTTCCACCCGCAGGCCACCCAACAGGTAGGGGTAGGTTTTGTGCCCCTTGGCCGGTTTGCTGGTGTTCGGCTTCTGATAAATCGGCATCAAACGCATGAGCCGCATCAGCCGCCGGATACGCTTCACGTTCACAGCGTGGCCCTCGTTCTGCAGGTGCCAGGTCATTTGTTGGACGCCGTAGAACGGGGTTTCGAGGAACTGCCGGTCGATCAGTTGCATGAGCGCCAGGTTCACTGCGGTCTCGCCCAGCGGTGCGTAGTAGAACGACGACCGCGAGATCGACAGCAGGCGGCATTGCGCCCCGACCGACAGCGTGGGGTGAGAGCGTTCGATCATCCCGCGCCTCACTTGCCGGTCCAAGGCTTGAGCTTTCTGGACAAAAAATCGTTGGCGACGGCCAGTTCCCCGATCTTGGCGTGAAGCGACCGCACCGTCTCCTCGTCGACCTCGGCCTTCTTCTTCCCGCCGCGCTCGAAAATGTCAGATGCGCCTTCAAGCAGCGCGCTCGCCATTGTTCTTGAACCAATGGCGCACAATGGCTCGCTCCACTGATGGATCATGGTCGGATGCACGCCGTATTCCGCGGCCAGCTCCGACACCGTGCGCTCGCCCTTCAGGGCTTCCAGCGCCACGCGAGCCTTGAAGCCCGCGTCATGGTTCCTGCGTTTCGACATGTTCTGATCTCCTCGTTCTTAGAGACCAGCAGACGTCAGATAGTAGCTTCCGTCACTGTCCGATTTTCGGGGAGGAGCTCATTCATCTACTTCATGATTTCCACCGGGATGAGTGAGTCCACCCTTGAGTACTCGACACGAAAATCATCAAAGCTTGGCTTCCAACGAGAAGAAACCTCCCACTCCTCGCATCGCGTTCCGTTGGTTGGAGGCAATTCCCAAGAAAACGATCCGTAAGTCTACGTTGGCACCCATGCGACACCCAGCGCGCTGATGTAACTGCGAGCCAGATTTCAAAACTCAACAAATCATTGTTTTTGTTTGATTTTTTGGTGCCCGGGGGCGGAATCGAACCACCGACACGAGGATTTTCAATCCACTGCTCTACCCCTGAGCTACCCGGGCACGGGGAAGGGCGCTGCCCTTCGGGTGGAGGCGGTTTAGTCGAGGCTCGGGGAAGTGTCCAGTGCCTTTTTCGACCTTCGCGACAACAAATTTCAGTCCGCTTTCTCACCCCTTCCGAAGATCGCTCCAAGCCGCTATGGCTACGCCCATGGCCTTGCAGTTCGATACCCTTCAAACCCTTCTCGACCACGGTTACGACACCGTCATCGACGTGCGCAGCCCGGCGGAATATGCCGAGGATCACGTGCCCGGCGCCATCAACCTGCCGGTGCTCGACAACGAGGAGCGGGCGCGGGTCGGGACGATGTACAAGCAGGTCTCGCCGTTCCAGGCGCGCAAGCTCGGGGCCGCGCTGGTGTTCCGCAACGCGGCCAATGCCATCGAGACCGCGCTGTCCCATCACGATGGGGCGTGGCGGCCGCTGGTCTATTGCTGGCGCGGCGGGCAGCGCTCGGGGTCCTTTGCGTGGATGCTGAAGGAAATCGGCTGGCGCTCCGAGACCATCGCCGGCGGCTACAAGACCTTCCGGCGGCTGGTGAACGAGGCGCTTTACACGGCGCCGCTGCCGGTGTCGCTGATCCAGCTTGGCGGCTACACCGGCACCGCCAAGACCGCCTTGCTGCCCCGTCTGCGTGCGCGAGGGGTCCAGGTTCTGGATCTCGAAGGCTTGGCTTGCCATCGCGGGTCCCTGCTCGGGGACATGCCCGGTGGTCAGCCGTCCCAGAAGGCTTTCGAAACCGCGCTTGCCTGTGCGCTGCTCGATCTCGATCGGGGGCGCCCCGTGGTGGTGGAGGCCGAGAGCAGCAAGATCGGCGAAATCGTCCTTCCGCCAAGTCTCTGGGACGCCATGAAACGCGCCCCCTGGATCGAGGTTTCTGCGCCGGTCGGGGCGCGGGCGGCCTATCTTGCGCAGGCCTACGAGGACATCCTGTCGGACGCGGAGGGCCTGCGTGCGAAGCTCGCGCCGCTGCGCTTTCATCGCGGGCACGAGGTGGTCGACCACTGGAACGGGCTGATCGGGGCCGATGACCGGCTGGCCCTGTGCGCCAGCCTCGTCGAGGATCATTACGACCCGGCCTATCGCCGCTCGATGCGGGCGGTTGCGCCGCGCTACCTGGCGCAGGTGGAGACGGAACGGCTGGATGAGGCGGCGCTGGATGTCCTCGCGGGCCGTATCGCCGAGGTGGTTCAGACCACGGTGATCTGACCCGGCACATCCGTGATGTACCCGATGATGGCGGCCGGGTGCCCGGTGGCTGACAGCCCGGCCAGGCACCCGGCGGCCTGCTGCGGCGGCACGCAGGCGAGCAGTCCACCAGCGGTTTGCGGGTCGAACAAGAGGGCGTGGCGCGGGGAGTCTGGAAGCCAGGGGAGCGCGGCGCGGTTCTCCGGATAGAGCGTGGAGCGCACGCGGCGGCCGGACAGCGCGAGCGCGCCCGCCATGAGCGGGACCGCCTCCAGCGTCAGCGACGCGCCCACGCCCGAGGCTTCGCAGATGTTAAGGAGGTGCCCGGCGAGACCGAATCCGGTGACATCGGTCATGGCGTTGGCGCTCGCGAGGAGGCGGGCGGCGTCGCCCTGCGGGCGGGTCATGGCCTCATAGGCGGCGGCGATCCAGTCGCCCTCCGCCTCGCCCGCCATTTCGGCTGCCATGAGCACGCCTGCCCCGATCGGCTTGGTCAGGATCAACGTGTCACCCGGCTGGGCTCCGGCGATGGTGATCGGCGCGCGCGCGCACAGCCCGGTGACCGTGAAGCCGATGGTCAGCTCCGATCCTTGCGAGGTGTGGCCGCCGACGATGGCGGCGCCGGCTTCGGTCAGGACGGCCTGCGCCGTTTCCATGATCTCGCGCACGGTCCGTTCCGCGAGGGCAGGGGACATGCGTGGCAGGATCAGGCTGCAGGTTGCGGCCTGCGGGTCCGCGCCCATGGCCCAGATGTCGCCAAGCGCGTGGATCGCGGCGATGCGGGTCATGACAACCGGGTCGTCCATCATGGCACGCAGGTGGTCGGTGCTGATCACCTGTCGGGTGTCGCCCATGGTGAGCAGGCCTGCGTCGTCGCCGCTGACGGTCGTGACATCGGGGCGGGCCGCGTCCGGCAGGGCAGTCAGCGCGGCGCTCAGGGCACCGCGGCCGACCTTCGAGCCACAGCCGCCGCACATCGGTTTGGGCCCAAGCGCCTGCACCACGCCGGCGGCGTGTTCCCGCGGGATGGCGGGGGCGGGCATTTTTGGCAAGTCTTTGAATTTTCGCATGAAGGTCTGGTCTATGTGATCCTTCCAGCGCCAGAGCAGCGGGCCGGAGAGGGTCAGCCCGAACCGATCAGCAAGGGCCGACTTCGCGCCGAGCGAGATCAGTTTCAGGTAATCTTTCTGCGGTCTGTAGGGGCGGAGCGTGCCGGTCTCGGTCAATTTTGCCCGCAGGTTGTCGAAAAGCACCGGCGCCTGGCGCACGGCATAGACCCCGGCCTTCGGGCGCGGATTGGTCACCATGTGCGCGCAATCGCCCGTGGCGAAGATCGCGGGATCGGAGGTGGCAAGAGTGGCATCGACGTCGATGAAGCCCTCCGTTAGGGCGAGTCCGGTGTCCGCGAGCCAACCGTGGGGGTGTGCGCCCGCCGCGCCGGTGATGAACCGGGCCGGGACAAGCGTCCCGTCCGCCAGGTGCAGGCCCGCGTCCGAAACCCGCGTTATGCGGGCCTGTTCGCGCAGCGCGACGCCTGCCGCGTTCAGGGCGTCGCGCAAGCGGGTCGCGGTCTGTTTCGGCAGGGTGGACAGGGCCGTGTTCTGGTCGACGAGTGTGACGCGGCTGTCCCGGGCTTCGAATTTCATCGCATGGGCCAGCGCCAGCGCGATTTCGGCACCCGCGACCCCGGCACCGATGACCGCGACAGACCGCGGCGCATCACTCTCGCGAAAATCCCGCCAAGCCTGCGCGAAGGCGCCAAGCGGCTTGGCCGGGACGGCGTGTTCGGCGAATCCCGGCAGGTCTGGCATCCGGCTGGTGATCCCGATGTCGATCGACGCCAGGTCGTAGCCGATCGCGGGGCGACCCGGTACGAAGACCTGCCGCGCCTTTCGGTCAACGCCCGACACTGCGCCGAGCACAAGGCGCGCACCGGAAAAACGGGCCAGCTTGACAAGGTCGATGTCGAGCGCCTCGCGTGTGTAGTGTCCGGCAAGATGGCCGGGCAGCATCCCGGAGTAAGGGGCCGTCGGCCCGGGATTGATGACCGTCAGCCGTACGCCGGGCAGAGGGCGCATCCCCCACATGCGCAGAACGAGGGCATGGGTATGACCACCACCGATCAGAACGAGGTCCCTTGTGAACGGCATGGTGTCTTGCATGGTTTGCGGCTCCCGGCTTCCTTGTCCGGACCGGAGGGCGCGGACAGCAAAGCCATGCCACAATCCGGCGACAATTGCCCCGGGGTGTCGTGTCGCATTCACCGCGGCTGGGTCCCGCTTGCCTGGCGGCGTCTGGACGCCGACAGCCTCCGCCCGTGTCAGAACAACACGATGTCGTCCTGCTTCTGCCGCGGGACCGCAACGGGTTTGACCGGAGCGACCTGTTCGATCTGGCCCTGCACGGTCAACTGCCGGACAAGTCCCGTCGTCGGCCAGAATCGGATGCGCCGCGCGGAGGTGCCGCCGGTGCTCTCCGCAAGGCAACGGATGCCCTCGTCCTTCAGGAACTGATGCGCGAATGCCGCGTTCGACGCGCCGATGTTGCGCAGGTTGCCCATCATCTTGGCGCCGCCGAAGATCTTCGCCTCGAGCCGATGCCGCTCCGCCGACTTCTTGAGGAGCCCGTTGATCAGCAGTTCCATGGCGTTTGCCCCGTATCGCACGTTGCCCGCATCGCTGCCTTCGCCTTCGGGAAGAAGAAAATGGTTCATACCCCCGACCTTTGCCGTCGCGTCGAAGAGACAGACCGCAATGCACGAACCCAGAACCGTGGTCAGGATCGTCGATGGATCGTTGGAAATGACATAGTCCCCCTGGATCACATTGACCAGTTTTTCCGCTGTCGTAGTCATGGCTGCGCCCTCTGTATGACCCGCGTCGGTTTGAGCAGGGCCGGCCCGATCCGGTCGAGCGGCAGCACCGCTTCGGCGGCACCGAGCTCGATTGCGGACCTGGGCATGCCGAACACGACGGATGTTGCTTCGTCCTGCGCGATGGTATGCGCCCCGGCGTCTTTCAAAACCTTCAATCCATCGGCGCCGTCGCGTCCCATCCCGGTCAGCAGCGCCGCAGAGACCTTGGGGGCAATCGGGGCGGCGGAGCGGAACAACATATCCACCGAGGGCAGGTGGCCCGACACCGGGTCCCCGTCCTGCATCGTCACGGCAAGGCTTCTTCCTGGCTCGAGAACCAGGTGACTGCGCGTTCCCGCGCCGATCAGGACCTCGCCTCTTTGCAGCATGTGCCGACCGGAGGCGAGCGTGACCGAGGCGGCGCATTGTCGATCCAGCAGGCTGGCGAGGCTGTGGCCGAACCCGGCGCCTGTGTGCTGTACGATCACGGTTGGTGGGCAATCCGCGGGGAAAGTGGACAATACTGTTATCAGCGCATCCACGCCACCGGTGCTTGAGCCGATAAGGATGACCTTTTCACAGGCGTTCTCATGCGGCACGCTTGTGACGCGCATCGTCGACGTCAAGTTCGGGGCAGGCGTATCGGTTGGCCGTCGCGGGATTTGCGGGGTGTGTGGGTGGGTGTTCGACCGCGTGAGGCTGCGCAACTGGTTGGCTATGACCTGCGGCGTCGACTCCGACGGTACGGCGAAAAGGTCGGAGCCTTGAGGTGCCCCGGCCGCTATCGGCCGCCGCAGGCTTTGCCTGTGGTCCGGATCGGTCACCACCAGCCACCGTACATCAAGCGCCGAAAACAGCCCGCGCATGACCTCGAACTCGGGCAGTGCCGCAAGACGGCTCGAGATCAGGACGGCTTTCGGCAGGCTGATTTCCACCTCGTTGTAGGTGTTCATCAGATCGGCAGTACAGGCGATGACCTTGAAGTCGGGCAGGTTTTCCACAAGCGCGGCGAGACGATTGCGCTGCGCGGGATCGGCAATTGCCACGATCGTAGGCTTGACTGTCGTCACGTCTCGCTCCTTTGTGCGCGGCGGTCACGAAAACCCGGCCGCGCCTTCTTGATTTCACGTCATCGCCAGCGCCTGCCGGGCGCTCAAAACAACTCGGCGTGGTTGCTCCTCGACGCCGTCTCGTCACAGCCGCCGCTCAGTCGAGCGGCCATATCGCGGAGCGTCAGGGTTGCCAGGGCATCCTTGACGCAGACTTCTCCGATATCGGTCGTGTTCATCGAGAGATGTTCGAGATAGATGGACAGAGCTGTGATCGACTGCAGCAGGAAATCAACGTCCTGTAGCGTGCCGATCGACTGCGCATCGAGCTTGACCGCGGGATTCTGGTACATCACCTCGAGCGTATCCTCGAGCCGCTGTAGCCTGTTCTGCAAACCGCGCAGCTCGGCTGCCACGCGGCCTGTCGCAAAAGACAGGGGCTGGAGGTGCTTTTCGACATCCTTCATAGGCGCCCCACAACGCTTTCGATGCACTGCTTCATGGACGCGGACGTGAAAGGCTTCTTGATCATGTTGTTCAGGCCGAGGCGCTTGGCCTCGTTCACGATTTCCGGTGTAGGCCGGCCGGTCACCAGGATGAAGCCCATCTTCTGGGTGGCCGGTGTCGTTCGAACAGCCTTCAGCAAACCCAGGCCATCGAGGCCGGGCATGTTGAAATCCGAGAGAACAAGGTGAACCGGGGTGGAGGCAAGCCGTTCGAGTGCGCGTTTGCCATCATTCTCGGTCACGTAATTCTTGATGCCGATTTCATCGAGCGCCTGGGTGATCAGGCCCCGGCTGGTCGCCATGTCATCGACAACCATGATACGAAGGGATTCTTTCAAACCCATGATGCTCTCCTATTGCATGTGCGCGGCCCGGTGGGGCGCAATTTTTTGGTAACTGGTAATGCCGACGCCGCTGAGCATCTGCATGGCGGGGCCGGTCACACGTTCGGAGTGGCCGATGAAGAGTAGACCGCCCGGTGCGAGCATGTCCGCAAACCGGTGCCACAACCGTTGTTGGGTCGCCTGGTCGAAGTAGATGGCGACGTTTCGACAGAAGATTGCGTCGAAAGGACCACGGAACGGCCATTCGGCAATAAGGTTAAGCTCGGCGAAGGTAACGAGGCCCTTCAGTTCCTCGCTGATGACGATCCGGGCGTTATCCTCGACGCTGAGTTTCACCCATTTCTGCCGGAACCGATCCGGAATCGAACTGGCCTCCTCGGCTGGATACCGGCCTGCTTTCGCCTTGGCGACGATTTGTGGGTCGATGTCCGTCGCCAATATCTTGACGTTGTGACGGCGGGCTTCGGGCATCATGTCCAGCAGGGTCATGGCAATGCAGTACGGCTCCTGACCCGACGAGCATCCGGCGGACCAGATTCGGAGCCGTTTTCCGCCCCGCGCACGTTCGATCGCCGCCGGCAAACAGTCGGCACGCAGCATTTCGAAGTGATGGTTCTCACGAAAAAAGCTCGTCACATTGGTGGTCAGCGCCGAAATCAGTTCCAGCCGCTCGTCGGTCTCGTTGGCTTCGTTCAGGAGCTTCAGATACGCGGGAAAGCTCGCGATGTTTCGTGCCTTGAGGCGCCGGGACAGCCGGGAGTAGACCAAAGGTTTCTTGCTCTGCGCGAGGCTGAGACCGAATTCGCGATGCGCCAACTCGGCGAGCGCCTGGAAGTCGGCGTCGCTGAACGGCACATCCGCGGTTCCCGGTCTGCCCAGAGGTTGGTTCATCAGGCAAGGCCCTTTCCGGCATCGAGGACGGCGTCGAGGTTGACGACCCGGACCATGGCTTCATCGACGGAGATCATGCCAAGAATGCTGTGCTTGGTGGCATCGGACTTGATGTCCGGCGTTTCCTGAATCGCACTCTTCTCGACCGACAGGATTTCCGAAACGGATTCGACCAGCAGCCCGATCGTGGTTCCGCCGACGGCTGCCACAATGACGACGTTGCGTTCGTTTGCCGGCGTCGTGCCGAGACCAAAGCGGGCGGCAAGGTCGAAGATCGGGATCACCGCACCGCGCAGGTTCATGACCCCCAGCACGTCCGCCGGCGTATGCGGCAGCGCGGTCACCGGCGTCCATCGTCTGATTTCCCTGATCTGCGTGATCTCGAGGCAGAAACTCTGCCCACCGGCCGAGAAGGTGATGAACTCGAATTGCGAGTCATTGCGGACTTCTGCGGGTTCAGCCATGACGAAGCTCCAATCTGGTCTGCTGCATAAGGGGATCCATGCCACCACCGTGGCCAAGGCGGATCAGTTCTTCGGGATCGAGGATCAAGGCGATCTTGCCGTCGCCGAGGATAGTCGCCGCGGAGACGCCGGGAATGGCGGTATAATTGCTCTCGAGGCTCTTGATGACCACTTGGCGCTGATCGTGGATCGAGGACACGCGAAGTGCCGTCAGGCCGTTGGCTTCGGTAGAAACAAGCAACAGGATCCCGGTCTTGCTGCGATCCGGCCTGTCTCTGAGCCCAAGGGATTCCGCCACATCGACGATGGGCACGTAGGAGCCACGCACGCTGACGACTTCGGAGTCCGTGCCGATCACGTGGATGTCACGCGCATTCGGACGGATCGTTTCGAGGATCGATGCAATCGGAATGACCATGGTCTGGTCCGAAACCGAAATAACGAAGCCGTCCATCACGGCCAGGGTCAGGGGGAGGACGATGGTAAAGGTCGTCCCTTTGCCTGGTGTGGAACTGATCGAAACGCGCCCGCCGAGGGCCTGGACGGCGTTCTTGACAACGTCCATGCCGACACCACGGCCAGAAAGGCTCGACACCTGACTTGCCGTGGAAAATCCTGGCAAGAACAGGAGGTTGTCGATCTCGGGCTCGGACAGCTCCGCCTCCGGGGCGACCAGACCCTTTTCGATTGCCTTCGCGAGGATGCGTTCGCGATTGAGGCCGGCACCATCGTCGGCAATTTCGATGAAGACGCTGCCGGAGCGATGCGAGGCCGAAAGACGGATCGTTCCCGTCGGATCCTTGCCTGCAGCTTCGCGATCCCTGGACTGTTCGAGCCCGTGATCGACGGCGTTCCGCACCATGTGCGTCAGCGGGTCGGCCAGGCGCTCGATGACCGTCTTGTCCACCTCCGTCGAGTCGCCGACGGTGACGAGCTTGGCCTTCTTGTTCGTTGCATCGGACGCCTCGCGCACGATCCGGGACATCCGCTGGAACAACGGTTTGACCGGCTGGGCGCGGATGGCCATGACCCCTTCCTGAATGTCCCGCGCCAGCAGCTTGTAGGCTTCCAGCTCGTTGGTCAGGTGCGCGACTGTCGGCAGGTCTAGCTCTTCGATGCGCTGCGAAATCATGGCCTGGTTGATGATCAGCTCGCCAACCGTGTTGATCAGCCGGTCGACGCGATCGAGATCAACCCTCAGGGTAGGCTTCGGACCGCGCGACTCCTTTGATTGCGCGTTGGCCTGGGAAGCCGGGTTCGGGGCGGTCTTGCCCGTGTCGCTGGCCCGCGGCGCGGGCGCGGCTTGCGGTACACCGGGTTCGGCGGCTTCCGCTGCGGCGATCATCGGTTCGGCCGCGACAAGAACCGCGGGCGCAGCAGGCCGCGCAGTTGCATCGCCGACGGAAATGTCCAGATCACACAGGCCTTCGACGAATTCGAAGACCTCGTGCAGCGTGGTTTCCGGTTCCGACGTGCTCAGTTCCAGCGTCCAGCCAAGTACGGAGTCGGATGGATCGAAATCATCGAAGGCCGGAATCCGGCTCAGATCGACCGTCGCTGACAGGCTGCCCAGTTCGGCCAGCGCATCGAAGATCAGCAAAGGCTCGTGACCGTTTTCGTACAAGGCCTTGTGTGGCCTGAAAGAGATGTGAAAGAGCCGCTCGCCGCCCGGTCCGTCCGTCGGCAGGTCGAGTTCGAGGGGAGCCGGATCGCCGATGTCCAAAGTCATGGCCTCGAACGAGAACTCCTCCTCGGCACCACCTGGTCCGAGATAGCTTTCGAGTTCCTTGATCAGTCCGGCCTCGTTCGCATCGTCGATCTCGGTCTCGTCACGGGCCGAGGCCACGAGATCCGACAGCATGTCCCCGGACCTGTGGAACAGGCTGATCAGCTTTTCATCGACGCCAAGTTCCCGGCCGCGCACTTTGTCCATGACCGTTTCGAACGTGTGGGCGAAGTTGACGAGGCGATCGAGCGCAAAGGCGCCCGCGCCGCCCTTGATCGAGTGCACCGACCGGAAGACCGCGTTCACGACCTCCATGTCGTCGGGCGACTCCTCCATGTGAGCGAGTCCTTCGACCAGGGCTTCGAGGAGTTCTTCACATTCCTCGAAGAAGGTATCTCGAATGGAATTTACAGACATCAGCCCACGTGCCCCGTCAATCTCTTGAGAACCGACACCAGCGAGGCGTCGTCGAACGGTTTGACGATCCATCCGGTCGCCCCGGAATTCCGCGCCCGCCGCTTCAGCTCGTCTGAGCTTTCCGTCGTCAGGACGAGGATCGGCACCGTCGTCTTGTTTGGGCCGCTTCGGAGCGTGTCGATCACGCCGAAACCGTCCATGCGCGGCATGTTGATGTCGGTGATCACCACGTCCGGATCGACATCGGGAAAGACCTCGACCCCTTCCTGACCGTCTTCGGCGGAATGAAATTCGAAACCGGCGCCCTCCAGCGAGACGCGCAGGAGGTTTCGGATCGTGCGTGAATCATCGATGGCAAGAACCTTCGTTGTCATTGCGGCATCTCCTTGTCGAAATGATCGGGCTTGAGCCCCAGTCGCTCCAGGCCTTCGCGAAAAACCGGCGTCATGTCCGTGACCCGGAAATCTGCACCATCGGCCATCCATTGTTTCTCTGCTACAAGCAGAAGTTGCAGCCGATGCGCATCGAGACGCTGGACATTCCGCGCGGAAATCGAGACCGGCGCGTTTCGGGCGCTCAGCAGGAAGGGAACGAGCGGATCCTCGCCCGACCTTGCCCGCGCCGCCCCGAGAGCGTGAAAGTTTAAGTCCTGCATTCTGAAAACGCTCCTTCATGGCCCATGCGCACCAGTGTTCGGCACAATTGACAGTCAGAAGAAATACGGCTCCTCCCTTAATAAAGTGTTCCGGAAACTGCGGATTTCCGGCCTGTCTTGTTGCGGTTCTTCGAGATGGATTGCGGCGCGACCGGGCTGCCCTGCGGTGTGGCTCTGCCCTGCGGGAGGTTTTTCAAGTCATTGATACTGAAAAGAGTTCCGAGTGCATGGGCCGGCGGGTCATGCCGCACTGGGCAGCCTCGGCGAGCGACATCCGGGTGTCCCGCGCACTCAGGACAGCAGAGTCCGGAGAATTAGAAACACATCCGAGGCAACGCCCGGGACGGCGGATCGGCGCGGCACGATGCGGTGTGCGCTTTGCACCCAACCAAGCAAGCATGGCCGCCACGCGCTGGAATCGTCCCGTTGGGCCTCGTGGCGGCGGGTGGCGCGGTGCACCGCTTTTGCGCATCCGTACTGAGGGGCGACCGCGCCTGCCGGGTCTTTCCTCAAGGTCCGACGCCGACGGTCCCGCGACAAATGGCGAAAAGGACCACGCCGGTTCGCACGCATGGCACTGATTTGCGGGTGATCGCAAGATGGGCTTTGGAGGCAGTCAGGCAATCGACGCACAGGGGTCGAGTGTTCAAAGACGTCAAGAAAGGCGGCCAGGGTCACCGGGCATCTCGAAGGGATCGCACCTGCCGAAACAGACGCCGATTTGCCCAGGCGGGAGCGCATTCAAGGGAGAAGGACGAACGTGACGTTCAATACTAGTATCACCAGCGCAGGCTGCGCTTTGGATCGGGTGACGCCATGTGTTTGAAAGTAAATGGAGGCGAGTACCGGAATCGAACCGGTGTACACGGATTTGCAATCCGCTGCGTCACCACTCCGCCAACTCGCCAGAGTGGAGGTCTGATTATGAGGTTCCCCGGATTTCGTCAAGTCGATAAAACCGCCGGACGGCTTGCGGTAACCGCCCATTTGCCATGACACTGTCAAATCGTCCCGCACCCGTCTGTGGACATTGCTGTTTCGTGACGGCTGTGGCATCAGATGCGCATGCAGCACCCATGATCAAGAACGGGAGAGCCGGGTCGATGACTGATTTCGCCACACGTCGCCGCATGATGGTCGATACGCAGGTTCGGCCGTCCGATGTCACGGAGTTTCCGATCATCGACGCCATGCTCAACGTGCCGCGCGAGGTCTTCGTCCCGCGTGAGAAGATCGAGGCGGCCTATGCCGATGCGCCGGTCGATCTCGGCGGCGGGCGGGTGCTTCTGGAGCCGCGCACCTTTGCCAAGATGCTCGATGCGCTGAATCTGACCAACCGGGACTTCGTGCTCGATCTGGGAGTCGGCTACGGCTATTCCGCCGCCGTGATCGCCCGCATCGCCGAGGCGGTCGTCGCGGTGGAAAGCGACGAGAGCCGGATCGACGAGGCGCAGACGCTGCTGACGGACATCCACGCGGACAACGTGATTCTCCACGCCGCGCCGCTGACCGAAGGGGCGGCCGAACATGGGCCTTACGATGCGATCATCGTCGAGGGGGGGGTGGAGGAGCTGCCGGAGGCGCTGCTGGACCAGCTCAAGGACGGCGGGCGGATCGCGGTGATCTTCATGCAGAATGCGCTTGGAACGGTGCGGATCGGCCACAAGATCGACGGCGCCGTGACTTGGCGGTTTGCCTTCAACGGCACCGCTCCGGTGCTGTCCGGCTTTGAAAAACAGGCGGCTTTCGCCCTGTGATGCGGCGGCCCCGACCGGGGCGACCGTGGCCGTCTTTCCGCAGGTGCTGCAGAAAAAGCTAACTTTTTTCCTGTCTGTTGTGTGAATCCCGGCACGCAGGTAAACTCTTGCGCGAGGCGAGAGTGGATAAAAAGAATGTCTGATCCTGTTACGAACATGGAAATAGAGGACGTCCTGTCTTCGATTCGGCGTCTGGTTTCCGAGGATTCGCGGTCGAAGCGTCCGAGTGCGCCCCGCCCGGTGGCGCAGCCCGACAGGCTGGTCCTGACCCCGGCTCAGCGCGTGTCACAGGAGTCGGAAGCGGAGGCAGCGCAGCCTGCTCCCGCGGAACCGGTGCTTCTGACCAATCCGACGATGCCCGGGGATTCGGAGCCAGCCGCGGCCGAGGCTGCGGTTTTGCCCGTCGAACCCGTCGATGAGGCGGTGATGGATGCGGATTTCGGCGTTGCGGCAGCCGAGGCGCGCCTGAACGGCGGGGCTTCGGTCGGGCTGGATGCAGCGGATGCGGATCAGGACGAGACGGATCTGGACGAGACGGCACCGCTGATGGCCTTTGCCCGGAGCCTCGCCGAGGCTGGCCGGGAGGCGGAGGAGCCGGAGGTCGCGGAAGCGGACGTGCCTGACGAGCCCACCGGGCGGCCCAGGCTGGAGGCGATGATCGCGTCCGTCCGGCAAGCCGGGCAACGGCCGGTCACCCTCGATTTCACCGACGACGAGCCCGAAACGGAGGCCGTGACCGCCTCCTCCATTCTCAGCCAGTTGGTCGAGCGGGAGGTCACCCGTGTTCTGGCGGAAACCGTGGAGGACGAGTCGGCTGCCCTGGACGAGGACCCGCACGACCACGCCGAGGCGGAGGATCTGTCCGACGCCCTCGATGCGTTCGAGCCGGGCGACCTCGAAGCCCTGATGGCCGAGGACAGCATGGGCGGGGAGGACGGGGCCGGCATCGTGGCTTTCGAACCTACGAAAACCGGCGCGCTGGGCGGCCTGCGGGATCGTCCGCTCACGCTTGAGGACAAGATCGCGGCGCTGGAAAAGCTGGTCGGGAAGTCCGTCGCGGTGACGACCGGGCCGGATACTGCGGACACCGTTCAGGCGCCGCAGGAGCAGGCCGGGGCCGACGCGGCCATGGACGCGCCGGAGGCCGAAGCCCCTTTGTCCGCTGCGGACGCTGCGCCTCTGGTCGATCCGGTGGAGACGCCGGAGCCGGAGACCGTGGATGCGCCGGATGCCGAAACCATGACCGCAGAGGCCGTCACAGAATTCGATACGCTGGACGACGTCCCCGACGCCGCAGACGCGGAGGCCGCTGCCGAGCCCGTCCAGACCGCGGAGCCGGAGACCGCTGAACAGCTGCGAAGCGCCGCAATGGATGATGCCTCAGCGAGCCACGAGCCCGAAGTCCGCGAAGCGCCCACCTTCGTGCATCGCCCGGCCCGGGCGCTTGACTGGCAGGACTACGGCGAGGAAACCTACGCCGCTGGGATCTATGCCGATGCCTCGGTTGGGGCCACGTCGCTGGCGGATACCTACAGCGCCTCTCGCGAGGACGCGCTGGCCGCGCTCGACGAGGCGAGCCTGCGTCTCATGGTATCGGAAATCGTGCGGCAGGAACTGCAGGGTGCCTTGGGGGAGCGGATCACGCGCAATGTGCGCAAACTGGTCCGCCGCGAGATTCACCGCGCGATCATGTCCCAGGAATTCGACTGACCGGGGCCGGGGACGGGCCAGTCCCGACCTGACGAGACCGCAACAAAAAACGCGCCCCCCGGGGCGCGTTTTTCTGCCTGGCAGCACGTGGTCTGGATCAGGCGGCTTCGGCCTGTTGCGCGGCGGCGTTGCGACGCTCGCTTTCCTCGCGCGAGAGCGCGACAGAGGTGCGCACACCTTTGCCGACGAAATCCATCAGACCGGCGACAACCCGCTCGTTCGGGTCGATCCCGGCACAGGACAACACTTCCCGGCCATCACGCGAACGCGCCCAACGGGCGATCTGCTCCGGACCGTTACCGTATTTCTTGTCGTCCGCGATGGCATCATCCAGAGCAGCCAGAACCACAGCGGCAAAAAGCTTGCGCGCGCGGTTGCCTTGTTCGGCATTGAAGGCTGTTCCGTCTACGAAATCTTTCATGAGTCGACCTTTGATTATTGCTCTTGTGTTTTCGGGCGTGGAGGGCGTTATGACCTATTCGTCGCGATTCGAATACCCCATAAACGCATAGCTACCATGCGCCTTGGACATATCTTGAAGCAAATGCCACACGATATATCGTTGCCTTGCAAGGGCGCGATGCGCGAGATATAGGGGCCGTCAAAGATACGTCAACCTTTCGCCACGGTTTAGTCCCATGCCCAAGATCAACGGAAACGAAATTCGCCCCGGCAACGTGCTGGAGCATGACGGTGGCCTCTGGGTCGCGGTGAAGACCGATCACGTGAAGCCCGGAAAAGGCGGTGCCTTTGCCCAGGTCGAGCTGAAGAACCTGCGCGACGGACGCAAGCTCAACGAGCGGTTCCGCAGCGCCGACAAGGTGGAGCGGGTGCGTCTGGACCAGAAGGACATGCAGTTCCTCTACGAGGACGCGGGCCAGCTGATCTTCATGGACGCGGAGACCTACGAGCAGGTCCAGCTCGACGCCGAGATCCTCGGCGAGCGCCGCCCGTTCCTGCAGGACGGCATGACCATCCTCGTCGAATTCTACGAGTCCGAGGCGCTGAACGCGACCCTGCCGCAGAAGGTGACCTGCAAGATCGTCGAGACCGAGCCGGTCGTCAAAGGTCAGACCGCCGCCAACAGCTTCAAGCCCGCCGTTCTGGAGAACGGCGTGCGCATCACGGTGCCGCCGTTCATCGGGCAGGACGAGATGATCGTCGTGAACACCGAAACGATGGAATATTCCGAACGCGCATAACCCGCGCGCCGATCCGTTCCCCGTGCAACCGCCGGGGGCGAATTTGGAAAAGACAAGGCCTCCGGCTCAGACAGCCAGGAGGCCTTTTTCATGATATCCACCGTTACCGAGACCCAGCTGCCGGAACTGGTGCCGCTCTTCAGGGGGCTACCCGCCCATTCCGTCCCGGAAAGCCGCGGCGATGCCGCCATCCTGCACAGGCTCCGCGCAGCGCTGGCAGGCGATACGCGCTTTCTTGTCTACCGGACGGAGGGCGTGGTGCGGGGGATCCTCGCGTGGCGGCCGCATCTCGTTCCCGGGGACCCGCGCCGGATCGCTCTTGTCGATCACATCCACGTCGAGCCGATCCTGCGGCGGCGGGGGATCGCATCGCGGCTTGTGACGCGGTTCGAAGAGGACATCGCCGAGGCGTTCGACGGCTGGACGGTCGAGGCGCACGCCGTCAATGCCGCCTGCGCCGCGCTCATGCGTCGGCACCCGATGGCGCTGACGCCGCAGGACGCTGCGCTGTGAGGCTCAGGGCAGGCGGGTGACGGTCGCGCCGCCCGCCGTCATCGCCTCCCCGGCGCGGTCGAAGCGCAGGTAGGCAATGCCGGTGCCACCGGATTGCGTGTAGAGCGTCCCGGCGGATTTCTCCCCCGCGAGGATCTCCGTGCCGATCGGCGCGGCGCCGTCCACGGCCACCTTGGCCAGCCCCTTGCGCAGTTCGGTCTTGTGCTTCATCCGCGCGGTGACTTCCTGTCCGACATAGCAGCCCTTCTTGAAGTCCACGCCGTGCAGCCGCTCGAACCCGGCTTCGAGGATGAAGGTGTCGGGGGTCAGTTCGATGCCGCTGGCGGGCACGCAGGCGGCGACGCGCAGCGCGTCCCAATCCGCCGCCTCGCCCGGCTGCCCGGCATAGCCGCGCCAACCCAGAGACGGATCGCGCGGGTCGGCGAAGGCGCCCTCGGGCGGCTCTCCAAGGCCCCGGGTCACGGTGATGTCGGTCGGCGCGATCTCCACCTTCGAGCGCAGCTTGTACATCGAAAGCCGCTGTGCCAGCGCCGGAGCCTGTCCCGCGTCCGCGTCGAGCAGGATGTCCGCGCCATCCGGGACAAGGAAGAAATCCGCGATGTACTTGCCCTGCGGTGTCAGCAGCGCGGCATAGACCAGCCCGTCCTTCAGCCGCGCCACATCGTTGGTCACGAGACCTTGCAGGAATTCCGCCGCCGTCCCGCCACTGACGCGCAGGACCGTCCGTTCCTCGCCGCTCATGTCCGTCCCCTTTTGATCTTTTGTCCTGTCCTTGTCATATAGGGGCCGAAGCGACGAGCGAACAGGCCCCATGCGCGCCCCGATTACCATCATCATCCCGACATTGAACGCGGAACGCGGCCTGCCGGCCTGCCTATCGGCCCTGGGCGAAGGGCTGAGCGCCGGGTTGATCCGGGAGTTGATCGTCTCCGACGGCGGCTCCTCGGACGGCACAGTGCGGATGGCCGAGGCCGCCGGGGCGGAACTCGTATCCGGCCCGGCGTCGCGGGGCGGGCAGTTGCGGCGGGGGGCGGAGGTCGCGCAGGGGGACTGGCTCTTGTTCCTGCATGCCGACACGGTGCTTGAGGAGGGCTGGAGCGAGGCGGTTCTGGCGGTTCTGGCCACTCCCGGCGCGTATCATTTCCGCCTGAGGTTTGACGCGAAGGGCGTGATGCCGCGTCTCGTGGCGGGCTGGGCGAACCTGCGGTCGCGGCTGTTCGGCTTGCCGTATGGCGATCAGGGCCTGCTCATTCACCGCAGCCTCTACGACGCGCTCGGCGGTTTCGACGACATGCCGCTGATGGAGGACGTGGCGCTGGCGCGGCGGGCGAAGGGGCGGCTCCGGGTCTTGCCCGTGGCGGCCGTGACCTCGGCGGAGAAGTACCGATCGCAAGGCTGGCTGCGCCGGGGCGGGCGCAACATGATAACGCTGGCGCGGTACTTCGCCGGGGTCGACCCGGAGAGGCTGGCGAAGCGGTATCGCTAAAGCGTCCCGCCTTTTACCTGACGCAACCAGTGACACGAATGTCTCAAGTTCAAGGCGGGGCGCCCTTAGAGCGATCCCCCTGCCATCCGCCATGCCATGCGCAGCGCCGCCAGCGTCGAGGACGGATTGCAAAGCCCCTTGCCCGCGATGTCGAAGGCGGTGCCGTGGTCCGGCGAGGTGCGGATGAACGGCAGGCCCAAAGTCACGTTCACGCCCCGGTCGAAATCCAGCGTCTTGATCGGGATCAGCGCCTGATCGTGGTACATGCAGACCGCCACGTCATAGCGGGCGCGGGCGGCGGCGTGGAACATGGTGTCGCCGGGCAGCGGGCCGATCAGGTCCATGCCCTCGGCGCGGAGCCGCTCCAGCACCGGCGCGATGATCTCGATCTCCTCGCGCCCCATGCGCCCGCCTTCGCCCGCGTGGGGGTTAAGGCCGGAGACGGCGATGCGGGGGACGGGGAGGCCGAATTGCGTCTGCAGCGCCGCGTGTGTGATCCGCAGCCGCTGCTCCAGCAGCGCCGGGGTCAGAACGCGCGGCACCTGCGCGACGGCGATGTGGATGGTCACCGGCACCACCCGCAGTTGCTCGGAGGCGAGCATCATCACCACCTCGTCCACCCCGGCGAGATGCTGGAGGAACTCGGTGTGACCGGGGTAGGCAAAGCCCGCCCCCTCCGCCAGCGCCTGCTTGTGGATCGGCAGGGTGCACAGGCCCGAGGCCTTGCCCGCCATGACATCCGCGACGCCGCGCTCGATCGAGGCGATCACCCCCGCCGCATGGGCGGGCTGCGCCGTGCCGCAGACGCGCGGACCGTCGAAGGGCAGGGCAAGCACCGGCAGAGCCTCCGCCGCAACGCCCGCCGCCGCATCGGGGCTGTCGATCACCACATGCGGCACCGCGCCCGGCAAATGCGCCGGATCGCCGATCCAGTAAAACGGCAGTGTCCCGCACACCTCCCGCCAGCAGGCCTCGATCAGCTCCGGACCGATGCCCGCAGGCTCGCCGCAGCTGACCGCGATGGGCAGCGGGCTCATTTGTCGATGATGCGGGCGTCGGCGCGCAGCTGCGCGAGGTAGCCTTCGGCCAGCGAGCCGATGCGGCGGTTGCGCAGGCCGATGGTGAATTCCTCGCGGTCCACGTCCTCGGCGATCTTGTTGGTGCGCCCGCAGAGCATCAGGAACACCAGCGTCTGCCCGTTCGCCCGGGTCAGCGTGGTCGAGACTTCGCCGGGGTCCAGTTTTGACAGCTCGTAGGCGATGTCCGTCGGGATGTCGGCGGGCGGCAGGGTGCCGCGTTCGAGTACCTCGGCGGGCTGGCCCTTGGCCACGCCATAAAGGTCGTCGCAGCGGTCCACGCGGCTCTCCAGAACCCGCGCCTTGGCCAGCGTATCCGCCGAGCGCCCGCCGGGCATGTAGTAGGCAGCATATTCCACCGACGCGATTTCCGGGGCGCTGTAGCCGGTCTCCTCGATGTCGCGCAGCTGGAACAGGGCGATGGCGTTGGGTAGCGGCAGCGGGTCGGTGACCTCGCCGGGCTTGAGGTTCAGCACCAGCGGCTGCAGCACCGGCGGCAGTTCCTTGATGTCGCGCCACGGCAGGCGGCCACCCTGACCACGCGAAGGCGCGGCGGAATAGCGGCGGGCCTCGGCGGAGAATTGGGAGTCGGAAGTGATCTGCGAAATCCGGGCGGCGCGGGCGCGGACGGCCTCCTGCTCCTGCGGCGGCATCGGCATGATGATCTCGGACAGCAGCACCCGCACGGAGCTGCCACCCCCGGCGGAGAGGGCGCGGTCGACCTCGGCCTCGCTCACCGCGCCACGCGCGGCAAACCGGGCCCCGGCCACCATGCGCCAGGCGATGCCGGCCTTCACAAAGTCGCGGAAGGTCTGGGCGGAGACGCCGTTGGCCTCCAGCACCTTGACGAATTCGTCTCGGGTCAGGTTGGCCCGCCCGGCGAATTCCGACATGCCGTCGAGAATGTCCTCCGAGGTCGGCGACATGCCGAGCGCGGCGGCGGACTGCAGCCGCAGACGGTCGTCGATCAGCTGCTGTCGCGCCAGTTTCTGCAAATCGCCCGGCGCGTTCAGCAGGCGCAGCATCTCGGCCCGCTGCTGCAGCTCGTAGCCGGTGATGATCGCGTCGTTGACGATGATCGCGGGCTGGAACAGCCCCTGCGCTGCCACCGGGGCCGGGGCGGCCATCGGCAGGACGGCGAGGGCCACGGCGGTTGCCAGCGGGGCGAACAGGCGGGTCAGTACTTGCATGTGCGTCGATACTCCTTGGCGCTGTCGCTGGTGCCAAAGCCCGTCAGCGCGACAGTCAAATCGAAATCCGTACTCGGCTCAAAGTTGGTCGAGGAGGCATACTTGCGCTGCACCCCGAAATCCACCTGAACGCATTCATTGCGGTATTGCAGGCCCAGACCCACGCGGTCAAGGTTTCGTCCCGCCAGATCATAGCGCCACTCGGTCGAGCCGGTCCAGTGACGGCTGATCCGGTAGGAGCCGTCAAAAGTCCATTCCGACTGGGCGGTTGCGCGATTCTCTGCCGGATCGGTGACAAGCAGCAGGTAGGACGCCCCGAGATCCATGCGGGCGTTGGTCCAGCCCGCCCGCGCCTCGGCCTTGGAAAAGCGGAAGGTGTCGTCCAGCAGGCCCCGGGCGACGAGGCTGAGACCGGAGGCATTGGCAAAGCGCCCGGCGACGAGCCAGTCGCTTTCCCGGGAGTCGAGGCCGGAGGAGCGGGTGAAGTCCGGATCGGCCTCCTCGCGCCAGACCCGGCCGAAGGTGAGCGCGGCGGACCAGCCCTGCGGCGCCTGGTGCATCCAGCGCAGCCCGGCGGCCAGCGTCTTGCCATGCTCGTGGCGGTCGGCGGCGGGAAAGCGCGAAAGGCTCAGCAGGTTGGCCTCGTCGAATTCCACGCGGGTGCTCTCGTCGTTGGGATTGCCCGGGCGGTCGCCGCCGATCCAGCCGAACTGAACCACCGGCTCGATCAGGGTCCTGCCGCCGGCGGGACCCTGCTTCTGCCAGGGCCAGCGCAGCTCGACGGCGAGGCCCGGCGTCGCGCGCGAGACGGTGCCGGGGGAAGTCACGTCCTGCCGGATGCTGTAGTGGTCGACCCAGAGATGCGCGTCCACCCCGGCACGGATACCGCCGGTCAGGGTCCAGCGCCGCAGCCAGGCCGCCTCGGCATTCAGGCGCACCACGTCGCGGCCGTCCACCTCGGTGTCGGCATCGGCGCTGTCGAAGGGGATGGAGCTGTAACGGTAGTGGCTGTGCGCCTCGCCGGACAGCCGCAGCTCGCCGCCCATCATCGCCGGAAAGGTCCGCCGCTCGGCACGGGCGAAACCGATGATCGTCGGCTGGGTGTCGTTGTCCTCCGACGCCCGCAGCGACTCGTAATGCACGAGGCCCGCCTCGATGAACTCGTCCTTGCGCACGCGGGTCAGGGTGATCGTGCTGTCGAGCCGGTCGGCCCCGGCAATTCCGTAGTCGTTGAGGTAGGAGGGGTCGGTTGTGGTCTTGAGGTCGAAGGCCAGCTTGAAATCGCGTTTCAGGTCGAACTGCCCTTCGGCGAAGAGATAGCCCCGCGCCGTGTCCGGGATCAGCGTGTCGCCGGTCAGGGCGCCGTTGACCTCCAGATTGCCGTTGCGGAAGGCCCGGCGATAGCGGAACTCCAGCGTCCGCGTCTTGGGCGAGAGATACGGCGTCAGGGTGATGTCCTGATGATCGCCGATCGGAATGAAGTACGGCAGCTTGATGCCGAAGCCGAGCAGCGTGGAGGAGCGCAGCGAGGGGATCAGGAAGCCGCGCGCGCGTTTCAGCGTCGGGTCGGGCAGGCGCATCCGGGGCAGGTAGAACACCGGCACATCGAGAATGCGCAGTTGCGCGTCGTCGAAGTAGAGCTGGCGCTCCTCCTGATCGTGGATCACCCGTGTCGCGCGGATCTGCCAGAGCGGGGCGCTGTCGTCGCCGCAGACCTGGCAGGAGGTCACCGCCACCTTGGACAATTGGGTATAGCGTCCCTCGACCCGCCGCGCCTCGACGGCGGCAAGCTGCAACTGCTGGTCCATGATCATCCGGGCGCTGCGCAGGAGGCCGTTGCGCAGCGCCTGGTCCATCTCGGCGTAGTCGGCGAGCAGGATGTTGCCCGCTTCGTCGGTGATGCGGATGGGGCCGTCGATGCTGAGCGTGTCGGTGGACTTGGTGTAAGTGATGCGCGTGGCGGTCAGGCGGATGCCGTCGTGCAACGCCTCGACGTTGCCGGTCGCGATGAGCAGGTCCTCGCCCTCGACAAAGACCTGATCGGCGACGAGCAGCGCGGGCGGATTGGCATTACTCGCCTGTCCCTGCTGCGCGGCGGCGGGCAGGGGGCAGGCCAGTGCCGCAAGCAAGGCCAAGATATGGAGGGTGCGAGTCATCCATCCTCCATATGCAGTATCAACCCCAGCGCAAGCAAGACCGATGCGACAGGCGGCACCCAGGCCGCCATCGCCGGGGAGATCTGGCCGTTCTCGCCGAGGATCTGCGCGAAGTTGCGCACGTAGTAGAGGCCGAAGCCCAGCAGCACCGCCGAGAGCACCGCAAGGCCGGTGCGGCCAAGGCGCGTGGGGCGCATGGTGAAGGCCGCACCGACCAGCAGCATGGCGATGAGGAAAACCGGGCGGGCCAGTTCCATCTGCAGCCAGACCACGTGACGGCGGGCGGAGAACCCGGCCTCTTCGAGATCGGCGATGAAGCCCGGCAGGTCCCAGATCGCGATGGCCGAGGGTTTGCCGAAGCGGTCGCGGATGCTGTCGCGGGTCAGGGTCGAGGGGATGCGCAGCGTCTCGTGCATCTTGGCCCCGGCCTCCGGCGTCAGCCCTGCCGCCAGCGGCCATGCCTTGGCCTTGGTCAGCACCCACTCCGCGTCCCCAAGCTCGGCCTTGTCGGCAATCACCCGCTGCGCCGGGCCGCCTCCGGGGGCGTAGATCACGAAGCTGACATCATAGAGCACGGTGCCTTCGGCATTGGTGCTCGCGGCGCGGATCACCGATTGCCCCTGCGGGCCGCCCTGCCGCAGCCAGAGCCCTTCGGCGCCGATGGAGAGCGCCGAGGCGCCGCCGTTCTCGTAGGTCTCGCGCAGGTCGGCATAGCGTTTCGAGGTGGCCGCGACCACCGGGTTGAGCATTGCCACGGTCAGCCCGCCGATGATCACGGCCACGCTCACAGGGGCCATGAGCGCCGCCATGCCCGAGCGCCCGGCGGCGCGGGCGACCACCAGTTCGGAGGACCGGGCAAGGCCGAGGAACAGCGCGACGGTCGAGAGGATCATCACCAGCGGCAGGATCTGGTACATGCCTTCGGGCAGCTTCAGCGCCACCAGTTGCAGCAGCTGTCCCATGGTCGGATCGCCGTCGAGGCGCCGCATCTCGTCCATCAGGTCGACAAAGGCCTGGAACAGCGCGAAGACCGCGGCGATCGACAGGAACAGCCAGAGGAAGCGGCGGGCGAAGTAGTAGTGCAGGGTCACGCCGGGGCCTCCTGCGTCGCGCCGCGTTTGGGTCGGAACGGGCGGCTGGCGGTCCAGAGCAGGCCGAAGGCGATGCCGAAGCCGACCACGGAAGGCAGGTAGACCAGCGGCCAGAGCCGGGCATTGGCGCGGACGGGATCGGTCACGCCGCTCTCGACCAGCTTGACCACCACCAGCAGGAAGATCGCCCCGACGATCTGTTTCGTCACGCCGAAGCGCGAATAGCCGCCGACCATCAGCCCGGAATAGCCGATGAGCGCCGCAACGATGCACAAAAGCGGGTTCTGGAAGCGCATGTGCGCCTCTTCGAGAACCTCGCCCGGCTCGTCATTGACCTCCTCGGCCACCGCGTCGGTGCGGGTCAGCAGCTCCCAGGTCGGCACGAAATTCGCCTTGCGCCGCCCGACGCCGGCCTGCGTGACGAGGGCCGAGACGTCATAGGTCAGATCGGCGAAATTGGTGGTGGACAGGCGTTCGGTCTCGAGGTCCAGCGTCTGCGCCATGCCCTCGACCATCGCCAGTTTCGGCCCGTCGTCGTCGCGGATCAGGTAGGCCTTCTCCGCCGTGTAGGTCACCTCGCGCCCCGGTTGACGGCGGTCGGAGAGCAGCACGTCGCTCAGCTCGCCCCGGTCGGAGATGTCGCGGATGTAGAAGGTCACGCCCTTCGACGGATGCAGGAACACCCCCTCGCGCAGGAGCCGCGCGGTCAGGGAGCCGGAGATCTCGCGCTCTCGCAGACGCAGCTGCTCCAGCGAGGCGGGCACCAGCACATGGGTCAGCATCGCCATCATCGCCGCGATCAGCACGCCGAAGATCAGCACCGGGCGGGCGAGGCGCCAGGGCGAATAGCCCAGCGATTGCACCACGGTCAGCTCGCTTTCGCTCGAAAGCCGGTTGGTGACGTAGACGGCGGCGGCAAAGGACGCCATCGGCAGCACCAGCGCAATGACGGAGGGAAGGGAGAGGGCGGAGAATTCGAGGAAGACCCCGGCGGAATGGCCGTCCGCGATCAGCCGGTCGAACAGCACCACGGCGCGGTTGACCCAGTAGACGGAGACGAGGACCAGCGCGAAGAATCCGAACAAGACCATCAATTGCGACAGCATGTAGCGGTCGAATCTCTGCACGTCGCGCCCCCCGGAGCCTTGGTCTTGTCCGCGAAGACTAACGGATCGGGTCAGGCGGGGAAAGCTGACTCTGGTCTTTGCCTGCCCGGGTCGTTACCTCTTGGCGAAAACCCACTGATGGAGACGGACATGACCCAGCTGCGCAAGATCACCTTCGCCGAGACGAAACTGGACGATCTCGATGCCATGCAGGGCACCATAGCGGTTCTGATCAACGCGGCGGGCACGCTCAGCCCGGCGGCGCGGCGGGTCAACCGGCTGTGCAAGGGCGCGGTGGCGCGGGCGGTCGAGACCGAGGCCTGGGGCAAACTGGCGGAGGGCGATGTCCTGACGCTCGCCATGCCGGTCGGCTTGCAGGCGGAGGCGATTGTGCTGATGAAGCTGGAGCGCAAGCCGGAGGTGACGGCGGCGCGCAAGGCGGGGGCGTCGCTGGCAAAGGCGACGGGGGCAAAGGCGGTCACCGTGCTGGCGGAAGGCACGGCGCGTCTGGCGGATGTGGCGCTGGGGCTGGCCCTGCGCGGCTACAAGTTCGACGAGCACCTGACCGACAAGGCCGAGGCGCCGGGAGACGCGGTGATCTGGGTCAAGGACCCGGGCGCGGAGGCCAAGGCAGTGAGCGATGCGCTGGCGGTGGCCGAAGGGGTGTTCTTCACCCGCGATCTGACCTCCGAACCGGCCAACGTGCTGACCACAACGGAATTTGCCAAACGCCTGGAGGGGCTGAAGGCACTGGGCGTCGAGGTCGAGGTGCTGGAGGAGGACCGGCTCGCCGAACTGGGCATGCGGGCGCTGCTGGCGGTTGGCCAGGGCTCCGAGAGCCCGTCGAAGGTGGTCGTCATGCGCTGGAAGGGCGGCGAGGGGGCCCCGCTGGCGCTGGTCGGCAAGGGTGTGGTCTTCGACACCGGCGGCATCTCGATCAAGCCCGCGGCGGGCATGGAAGAGATGACCATGGACATGGGCGGCGCGGGGGTCGTTTCCGGCGTGATGAAGACGCTGGCGCTGCGCGGGGCGAAGGCCAACGTGGTCGGTCTGGTGGGGCTCGTGGAGAACATGCCCGACGGCAAGGCCACCCGCCCGGGCGATATCGTCAAGTCGATGCGCGGGGTCTCCATCGAGATCGTCAACACCGATGCCGAGGGGCGGCTGGTTCTGGCGGATGTGCTCTGGCACTGCCAGCAGACCGAAAAGCCCGCCGCCATCGTCGATCTCGCGACGCTGACCGGGGCCTGCATCATCGCGCTGGGCCATGACAACGCCGGGGTGTTCTCGAACGACGACGGGTTTGCCGGGCAGTTCCTCAAGGCGGCGGAGGCCGAGGGCGAGGGCGCGTGGCGGCTGCCGCTCGGCAAGGGGTATCACAACCAGATCAAGACGTTGAAAGCGGACATCAAGAACACCGGAGGGCGGCCCGCGGGGGCGAGCACGGCGGCGGTTTTCCTCGAACGGTTCATCGAGGACGGGATGCCGTGGATTCACCTCGACATCGCCGGGGTGGCGCAGGTCTCGTCCGAGACGGTGCTGGCCCCGAAGGGCGCGACGGGCTGGGGGGTGATGGCGCTCGACCGGCTGGTGCGGGACCACTACGAGAAGGGCTGAGGCCCATGGGCGAGGCGTATTTCTACCACCTGACCCGCCGTCCCATGGACGAGACCCTGGCGGTGCTGCTGGAGCGCTCGCTCAAGGAGGGCTGGCGTGTCGCGGTGCGGGGACAGGAGCCGGGCCGGATGGATTGGCTCGACCAGAAGCTCTGGCAGGGACCGGAGGAGGGCTTCCTGCCGCATGGGCTGGCGGGCGGGCCGCATGACGCCTTGCAGCCGATCCTGCTGACGGCGGGGCCGGACCTGCCGAACGATCCGCACTGCCTGATTTCGGTCGATGGCGCCAGCGTGTCGCCGGAGGAGGTCACCCGGCTGGCGCGGGTCAGCGTGCTGTTCGACGGTCACGACGAGGCGGCGCTGGACGTGGCGCGCGGGCAATGGCGGGCGCTGACCGACGCGGGGTGCAAGGCGAAGTACTGGTCCGAGGAAAGCGGGCGCTGGGAGATGAAGGCGGAGGCCTGAGCGCACGCGCCTTTGCCCGCCACGGCACCGGGTGCCGGACGGGGAAGCGTTGTCCTTGCTGTGAAAGCCTGAAAAGGGCGGCCGCCGATTGCGGATCATCAGGTCCGGGGCGTTTATCTCCCGGCTTATTCGTCTGATCAGATCGAATATCCCCCTTCGGGGCAGACGCCTTGGCCTTTGCCAGAAGCCATCGGCGCATCAATCCGGTTTTTCAGTTGGTACCGGGGGTGACTGTGCCGGGGAGAGGTGAACGGAACCTTGCGGCACCGTGCGCCGGGCATGAGGTCCCGGGGCAAGGCCGGGACTGCGTGGCGTGGCCCCTCAGCGCTCCAGAACCAGCCTGCCGTTTGCGATCTCGATCCGGGAGAAGCGTTGCAGGTAGGTCATGCCCAGCAGGGATGTGTCCATTTCCCCGGCGTTCACGAAGGCTTGCACGCCCCGGTCGGTGAACGGCCCGAGCGCGACCTGATCGAGCCGCACCGGCGCGGTGCGCACCGCGCCATTGGCGGTCATCGCCTCGGAATAGAAGGCGAGGTCCTTTGTGTCGAGGCCCGCCCGCTCCGCATCCTCGCGGGTCAGCACGACACCTGACGCGCCGGTGTCGACGACGAAGCGGGTCTGCGCACCGTTGATGTCGAGCACGGCGTAATAATGCCCGTCCGCCTGCAAGGGCAGTTCGATCCGGCCCTGGTCCTCGAAAACCGCTTGCCGGGGCTGCACGGTCTGGCGGATGTCGCCCCAGAGGCCGATGGCCGCGACAGTGCCGAGGAAGATCAGCCCCCAGGCCGCCATGTGCTTGACCTTGGTGCCGATGCTGTCCCGGTTTTCGACGAAAAACCACAGCAGCAGCGCCCCCGCCAGGATGGCGAGATAGATAAAGCGGCCGATTTGCCAGTCGTCCATGAGCGGTCCCTCACCGAAGTCACCCGATACCTACTTAGGCGCGGGGGTGGCGGTTTTCACCCCGCGCCGCCTGCAAAACCGAAAGCCCGAAGCCCGTCGAGCACGAATTGCACCGAGAGCGCGGCGAGCAGCATGCCGAGAAGACGGGTCACCACGGTGATGCCGGTCTTGCCGAGGGCGCGTTCGATCACCCCGGCGGACAGGAACAGCACAAGGGCGATCGCAAGGACGGAGGCCATGACGGCGAGCACCGAGACCTTGCCGAGGAGATCGTCCGACTGGCCGGTCAGCAGGATGATGGTGGCGATGGCACCGGGTCCGGCAAGCAGGGGGATGGCGATGGGAAAGACGGAGGGGTCCGGGAAATCCTCGGTCTCGGTCTGGTCCTCGCGGCGCTTCGTGCGGCGCTCGAAAAGCATGTCGAGGGCGGTCAGGAACAGCAGGATGCCGCCCGCGATGCGGAAAGCGGGCATCGAGATGCCGATGAAGCCGAGCAGTCCCTCGCCGAGAAAGCTGAACAGGGTCAACAGGATGAAGGCGATGATACAGGCCCGGAGCGCAACGGCCCGGCGGTGGGCGCTGTCCGCGCCGCTGGTCAGGGCGATGAACAGCGGGGTGAGACCGATGGGGTCGATCACCACGAAGAGCGTCACGAAGGCAGTGATGAGAAAGGCGCTGTCCATGGCACAGGGGTAGGCGGTTCCGGCAGGGCTGTCCAGAGCGGGGAAGGGGGGCACAGCCCCGCTGGGTCTGGTCTGGAGTGCGGGGCATGGCCCCGCTGGGTCTTGTCTGGAGTGCGGGGCATAGCCCCGCCCTACGGGAGCGCTGGCTCAGACATTCCAGGGATAGGAAAACTGGTCGAGCACCGGCGTCCCTGCGGCGTTCGGCGCCTGACCGTGCGGCAGCACCGGCGCCGAAGGGGATTGCCCCGGAGCGAGCAGGTCTGTCGCATGCCAGGAGGCGGTGGCGAAGCGGCCTTCGATGGTGCGGGTGTTCTTGTTCACCGTCAGCGTCACCGCGCCGAAGCTGTCGCCGGAGCTGGCCATCAGCCGTGCCCCGTCGTTCGCGACGCTGCGACTGACCGGATCGGCGCTCACGCCCCCGGTGCCGACGACAAGCACGGGATAGGGCCCCTCGATCCGCTGATAGTTGTGCGAATGGCCGCTGATGACCAGATCGGGCGTGCGCGTTGCCGCGCTGATGGCGCGGGCGATGCTATGACGCACGCCGCGATTGTTTGACCCGTCGGCGCAATAGGGCGGATAATGCGTCGCCACGATCAGCGCCTTGTCGCGCGAGGCGGCTTTCATCTCGGAGTCGAACCAGTCCTGTTGAGACTGCGAGACGTAATCCGAGGTGGTGGCAAGGCCGATGATCGTGGCGACAGGCGTGTCGAGCGTCCAGTGATAATAGGGCAGGTTCATGCGCGGCCGGACGTGTGGCTTGTGCTCCAGAACCGGCTGCATGAAATTCAGCCGGTATGACTCGAGATGGTCGCCGTAATAGTCGTGATTGCCGGGCACCGCGACGATGGCGTTCGGGTAGTGTTCGAATGGCTTGTAGAACTCGTCCTCGTATTTGTGCCTGTTGCCGTCCGGGTAGATCAGGTCGCCGAGGTGGTAACAGAAGGCGGGCCGCTCGGGCGTCCCCGCGAGGGCCGCACATTCCGCGGTGATGGCGTCGGCGACGGACTGGCGCGTGTTCGGATTGCCATTGTGTTTCGCGACATGGTCGGTGCCGCTGTCCCCGAAGGTGTGGAAGGCGAGGAGTCCGCTGGAGGCGATCAGACTTTTCTGGGCGGCGTTGAGAATCTGGTCGACGTCATAATGCAGGTCGCCTCCCGCATCATGCTCGGGAACGGTCGGGCCGGGGACCGGCCCGGCGTGAAACAGCGTGCCGTCATAGCGGTTGAAGGGAGCGTCATCCGGAGAATGGGTCATGGCAAGGTCCTGAAGCTTGGGGCGCGGGTGCAACCTTTGAATGAATGGAAAGGGAAAAGAAAAACCCGGACGCGATGGTGCGGCCCGGGTTCCCTGTCTGTCAATCCTAGGGATGACTTTACATCATTTGCTTGTGATCTGGCTCACAGCTGACACTTTAAGCGCTCTCCGCCGCTTCAAGCTTTTCCAGCGCGGCCTCCCAGAGCGCCTCCGCCCGCCGCAGCCCGTCCATGACCTCGGCGTACTTCTTGTTCCAGGTCTCAAGCTCCCCCTTGCGGGACGTCTCGTACAGTTCCGGATCGGCCAGTTTCTTCGCCAGCTTGCTCCGCATGTCCTCGATCTTGGTGACGCGGTCCTCGCATTTGCGGGCCTCGGCGCGGAGTTCGAGGATCTGGTCGCGGGAGGGGCGCTTGGGCTTCTCCTTCGGCTTCTCGGCCTTCACCGGGGTGTCGCGGGCGAGGAGCATGGCGCGGTAGGCGTCGAGGTCCTCCTCGTAAGGCTTCACCGTACCGTTCGAGACCAGCCAGAGCCGGTCCGCCACCATCGATAGCAGGTGCATGTCGTGGCTGACGAGGATCACCGCGCCGGAATAGGCGGTCAGCGCCTCCATCAGCGCCTCGCGGCTCTCGATGTCGAGGTGGTTGGTCGGCTCGTCGAGGATCAGCATGTGCGGCGCGTCGAGCGTCGCGAGCAGCAGCGAGAGGCGGGCCTTCTGGCCACCCGACAGACGCGCGACCTCCGTCTCCGCCTGCGCCGCCATCAGGCCGAAGCCCGCCAGCTGCGCGCGCAGTTTCGCCGGGGTCTGACCGGGGCGCTCGTGTTGAAGGTGCTGGAGCGGCGTTTCGTCCAGATGGAGTTCATCCACCTGATGCTGGGCGAAATAGCCGATGCGCAGCTTGGAGGAGCGGTTCATCCGGCCGCTCATCAACGGCAGGCGGTCGGAGAGCAGCTTCGACAGGGTCGACTTGCCCTGACCGTTCTTGCCCAGAAGCGCGATGCGGTCGTCCTGGTCGATCCTCAGGTCGAGGTTTTTCAGAACGATGGCCTCGCCGTACCCCGTTGATCCGCCTTCGATATTCACGATGGGCGGCGACAGCTCGTCCGGCTGCGGGAAGTTGAACACCCGCTTGGCGGCCTCCTCCGGGGCGGAGATCATGTCCATGCGCTCGATCATCTTGAGCCGCGATTGCGCCTGCTTGGCCTTGGAGGCCTTGGCGCGGAAACGGTCGACGAAGCTCTGCAGGTGGGCGCGGCGCTGGTCCTGCTTCTTGGCCATGGCGGCGGCCTGCGCCCGCTTCTCGGCACGTTGCCTGGCGAAGCCGTCATAGGGCACGCCGTAATAGGTCAGCTGGCGGTCCTCGAGGTGCAGGATGCTGCCCACCGCGCGGTTCAGGAGGCCGCGGTCGTGGGAGATCACGATGACCGTATGGGGGTACTTCTGGAGATAGTTCTCCAGCCAGAGCGCCCCTTCGAGGTCGAGATAGTTGGTCGGCTCGTCGAGCAGCAGCAGGTCCGGCTCGGCAAACAGCACACCGGCCAGCGCTACCCGCATCCGCCAGCCCCCCGAAAAGGCGGAGCAGGGCATGAGCTGTTGCTCCGGGTCGAACCCGAGGCCGCGCAGGATGGTCGCGGCGCGGGCCTCGGCGGACCAGGCGTCGATATCGGCAAGCCGGGTCTGGATTTCCGCGATGCGGCCGCTGTCGGTGGCGGTGTCGGCCTCGGCCATGAGCGCGTGGCGCTCGGTATCGGCCATCAGGACGGTGTCGATCAGGGAGGTCTCCGACGCGGGCACCTCCTGCGCGACACCGCCGATGCGGGCGCGGGAGGGCAGCGAGATGTCCCCGTTGTCGAGCGTCAGCTCGCCCCGGATCAGCCGGAACAACGTGGTCTTGCCCGCGCCATTGGGGCCGACGAGGCCGACCTTGTGACCCTCGGGGATGGTCGCGGAGGCGCCCTCGAACAGCGGGCGGCCCTCGACGGAATAGGAGATGTCCTGAATGCGTAACATGGCTGAGGCAGGTGGCAGAGGGCGTCTGGCTTGTCAATGCGATCCGCCCGAGGCACGGGAAACCTGCGCTTCTTTGGTCCTCAAATACCCTCGGGGTCCGGGGCAGCGCCCCGAACCAAAATTTTGTTCCGGCAAAATTTTCACCGCGCGCGCAGCGCGCGCCGGTCGGTGCGCCCTGCGCACCGAAACCGCTCAGCCCAGATAGACCTCGCCGCGTGGATAGCGCACCCGGGGCGTGCTGCGCGTGGCGAGGAAGAAGCCCAGCGTCAGCGGCCCGACCCGGCCAAGGAACATGATCACCATGACCACAGTGCGCCCCATGCCATCGAGATGCGGTGTCGCCCCGCGGCTCAGGCCCACGGTGCCGAAGGCCGAGGTCACCTCGAACGCAAGGTCGAGGAACTCGGCATCATGCGAGATCGAGATCACGAACATGCCTGTCAGCACCACGAGAAGGCTGATCGTCGTCAGCGCCATGACCTTCATCACCTCGTCCACGCCGAGGCTGCGCCCGAACACGTGCAGCTCCTCCGTGCGGCGGAAGAACGCGAGCGTGCCCAGCATCAGCACGATCAGCGTCGTGACCTTGATCCCGCCCGCCGTCGAGGTGCTGCCACCTCCCACCAGCATCAGCAGCATGGTCATCAACGCCGTGCTGTCGTGCATCGCGCCGTAGTCGAGCGTGTTGAAGCCGGCGGTGCGCGGGGTGACGGCCTGGAACCAGCTGGCCCAGACTTTCGTCTCCCAGTCCGGCAGGCCGCCCAGCGTGCGCGGGTTGCCCCATTCCAGTGCCGCGAAGGTGACGAAGGCAAAGCAGATCAGCGCCAGCGTTCCGGCGATCATCAGCTTGGAATGCAGCGCCAGCCCCTGCCAGCGCCGGGTCTGGTAGACGTCGCCCACCACGATGAACCCGAGGCCGCCGAGGATGAACAGGGCCGGGATGGTCACATTCATGACCGGGTTTCCGGCAAAGCGGGTCAGGCTGTCCGGGTAGAGGGCGAACCCGGCGTTGTTGAAGGCCGAGATGCTGTGGAAGACCGAGAACCAGAGCCCGCGCCAGAAGCCTTCCTCCGGGACGAAGACGATCATGAGCAGCAGCGCCCCGATCCCTTCGCAGATCAGCGCCACCCGCATGATCAGCCGTGCGATCAGCGCCAGCCCGGCGGTCGACGTGTGCCCGATCTCCTCGCGCAGGATCAGCCGTTGCGGCATGCCCACCGGAATGCCGAGCGCCGAGAGCAGCATCACGGCGAAAGTCATCAGCCCCAGCCCGCCAAGCTGGATGAGCAGCGCGATGACGATCTGGCCAAAGAGGGTGAAGTCCGTGCCGGTGTCCGCGACCGCCAGTCCGGTGACGGTGACGGCGGAGACCGAGGTGAACAGCGCCGCCCCGGCGGTGACGGTGCCGTGATGCGCGATCGGCAGCCAGAGCAGCACCGCGCCGGCGAGCACGCAGGCGGCGTAGAGCACGGTCAGCACCGCGGGCGGCTGGAGCGTGCCGAACCACAGGCGCAGCCGGGTCAGCAGGCGTTTCGGCTTTGCGGCCATTCAGAGGCTCGACGCGAAGTGGCGCAGGTCCGCGCGTTTGCCGAGCAGCAGCAGCAGGTCGTCGGCGGCGAGCGTGCAGCCCGTGGTGCCATCGCCGATCCACTCCGTTCCGCGCATCACGCCGATGCAGCGCAGGTCGTACTCCGAGGCATAGGGCACCTCGAGCAGGGACTTGCCTTCGAGCGACTCGGGGATCTTGAAATTCGCCACGTGGTAGCCGTTGCCGAGGCTGACATAGTCGCGCACCAGCGGGTTGTGCAGCATCTGGGCGATATGCTGGCCCATTTCCACCTCCGGGTGCACCACGCGGTCGACCTTGAGCCGCGACAGGATGCGGTGGTGCGTCTTCGTCGTCGCCTTGGCCCAGACCACCGGCACACCGATGGTCTTGAGGTTGATGGCGGCGAGGATGCTGGCTTCGAGGTCCGATCCCATGGCGACCAGCGCCACGTCACAATCGCCGATCCCGGCCTCGCGCAGGGCGACATCGTCCCGGGCGTCGACGATCAGCGCCTGCGAGACGGCCTCGGCGACCTGGCCGACGCGCTCCGGGCGGGTATCGAGTCCGATGACGTGATTGCCGAAGCGGGTGAGTTCCTGCGCCACGGTGAAGCCGAAGTTGCCAAGGCCGATGACCGCGAAGGTGTTGCGTTTCTCGGCGGGCTTCTTCCTGGATCCGAACATTGGGGTTTCCGGCTGCGGCAGGCGGAGCGTGCCTGTCACGGGGACAGTTGTTTCCCCGGCACCGGAAGTCAATGTGTCACGGAACGCGGCCGCGCCGGGGGCGGCCGGGTGGCCCCGCGATCGCCGCCGCCATCCCGGGGCTTTTCAAACCGCCCGTGCCGTGTTACCGCCCCGCGCAATGGAAAACCCTCCGGACACGGTGTCCGGGGCAGCCTGACGATGGAGCACGACATGGCCCTTGAGCGCACCTTTTCGATCATCAAGCCCGATGCAACCCGCCGCAACCTGACCGGCAAGATCAACGCCAAGTTCGAGGAAGCCGGTCTGCGCATCATCGCACAGAAGCGCATCCACCTGACCAAGGCGCAGGCCGGCGAGTTCTACAAGGTGCACGCCGCCCGCCCGTTCTATGACGAGCTGTGCGAGTTCATGGCCTCCGCGCCGATCGTGGCCCAGGTTCTCGAAGGCGAGAACGCCATCACGAAGAACCGCGAAGTGATGGGCGCCACCAACCCGGCCGACGCCGCCCCGGGCACCATCCGCGCCGAGTTCGCCGAGTCGGTTGGCGAGAACTCCGTGCACGGCTCCGACGCGCCGGAAACCGCCGCCGTCGAAATCGCCTACTTCTTCTCCGGCCTCGAACTGGTCGGCTGAGCCGCAGGCTGACGGACAAGACACGGAAAAGCGCCCCGCGGGGCGCTTTTTTGTTGGGCGCGGAAAAATGGCGCCCCCGGCAGAAGGGGGCGCCAGTCAGAGGCAGACATACAGGCAGATGTCTGCAGGGGATCCGGTGTCAGGCCGGCAGCGGCGTGCGGGCGGCCAGGCGCGGGTTGCTGGCCGGGCGCGGCTGTGCCGCGGTCTGATGCTTGGCCTCGACGTGCGCGCGCAGCAGGGCGGCGTTGCGCAGGTTGGCCTTGAAACCGACGTCGAACAGGTCACCGATCAGCGGCACGAGGCCGATCAGCCAGTCGGTGCCGATGTTCGCCAGCATCCGGCCCTTGAGATGCGTCGGTGCCCCGCAATCATGCGCCAGCTTGACGATCCACAGGGACGGTGCCACCGCCAACGCGTCGCCGATACCCGGGATCAGGCCGATGACACTGTCGAGGCCGAAGGTGATGCGGGTGAACGGCACCCGCAGCGCCGAGTCCATGCGCCGGGCGATGGTCTCCGCCGTCCGGACGCGGTCATGATCGGGATGGATGCTCATGGCTCAGGCCTTCTGCGGCTCGTAGCCGGTGCGGGCAATGATCCAGATCGCATGCACAATGCCGGGGATGTAGCCGAGAAGGGTCAGCAGGATGTTCAGCCAGAAATGCTTGCCGAAACCGACCTGCAGGAAGACGCCGAGCGGCGGGAGAATGATGGCGAAGATGATGCGGATGAGATCCATGGGAGGTGTCCTTTCCGTCTCGCGGGAGTGAAGTGTTCCTTTGGTCTGTCAACGCGGCGGACAGCGGAAAGGTTCCTGATCGGTGTCAAGGACAGCCTTGGCGGCATGGTCCATACCTCGCCCGTCGGCATGGAGCTGGCGGAGATTTTGTCAGGAAAGGGGTACCTATGAAGCACCAGCGCAAGCCGGATGGGACGGATGTCACGCAGGCAGTCCTCGTCCGCCAGATCACGCCTCATCCGCAGGTGGATGCAATCCGGGCGACGGCAACCGTGACCGGGACGCCGGCGGGGGAGACGCTCTGGGGGCTTTGGCCGGAGACAGTCATCGTCTCGGATGCCGGTGACGATCTCGTGCGGGGCGCTTTGGGGCCGGACTGGGCCTGGGGCGACGCCGGAAACGACACGCTGTTCGGCGCGGCGGGCGACGATCACCTGTTCGGAAACACAGGGAACGACAGCCTTCTGGGCGAAGACGGTGACGACGAGTTGTCCGGCGGGCTTGGCTACGACTGGGTGGACGGCGGGCCTGGCGACGACACGATTTCCGGCGGTCGGGGTGCGGATTCGCTCTACGGCGGTCCCGGCGACGACAGGATCTGGGGCGGCGACGATGACGAGTATGGCCCTGGCGCAGATGGTGACTACATCAATGGCGGCCCGGGCAACGACACGATCTTCACCGGCGGCGGGCAGGATTCCGTGGACGGCGGTGACGGAGACGACTGGATCTATGCCAACGGCGGCAGCCTGAACTTTGTCGAAGGAGGCGCGGGCAACGACACGCTGCTTGGCGGCTGGGGATACGATTTCCTGTTCGGTGGTCGCGGCGACGACTTCATCGGGGGTGGCCCCGGCAATGACGTCATCGAGGATACGCAGGGCAACAACAGCCTTCAGGGCGGAGACGGCCACGATACGATCATTGCGGGTGCCGGTGACGACCGGGTGATCGGCGGACCCGGCAACGACACGCTGGAAGGCGGGCTTGGCAGCAATTTCGTGGACGGCGGACCCGGCAACGACGTGATCTTCGATGGCGGCGGGAACGGGTTCTTCATCCCTGACAGCCGCGGGCCGGTACAGGTAAAGGACGACTTTGGCAGTTCCTGGATCGAGGGCGGTCCGGGCGACGACTGGATCAAGTCGGGCGGCGGATACGACACGTTGGTGGATGTGCAGGGCAACGACACGATCACCCTGTCCGGGGGCCCCGGCGACGGGGTGATCTGGGACCGGGACGGCACGAACGTGCTGACCGGCGGCACCGGCAATGACACGATCACCGGCGGCGGGGTCTACAACACGATCCGGGGCGGCGATGGCAACGACCTGATCCGGTCCTTTGCGGATGGTCTCATAGACGCCGGGCCGGGGGATGATACCGTCCATGTCTACGAGGGCGAAGACACCGTGGATGGCGGAGCGGGCAACGACTGGCTGGAGTCCGAGATGGGGAATGACACCGTGACCGGCGGGGCGGGGGCCGATACCTTCCTGTTCCGGCACCTCGGGTCGGCGGTGATCACCGATTTCGACCCGCTGGGCGAGGGCGACGTGGTGCAGGTCAGCCCGGCGGCGGGTTTCGCCGTCTGGCAGGACCTTTACGACGCCATGGTGCAGGTCGGCCCGGATGTGGTCATCACCGCGCCGGGGGGCGGGACGCTGACGCTCCAGAATGTCGACATGGCGGTGCTGGACGGCAGCAACCTGCTGCTCGCCGGGTAACGACCGCCCCTGACCTGGAACGGGGGCAGGTTCGGCCCGGCCAAGCCCCCCTGGCTCCCTGGTGCGGCCGCGGCCCGCGCCTCTACCCGGCCAGCCGCTCCGCCAGATGCCCGGCGCATCCGGTGAGGGCGGCGTAGTCGTCGTCCACGAGATGGACCGGGAATTGCGTCATGTAGGGGCCGAAGCGGCCCTTGTCGGCGAAGCTTTCGGCAAAGCCGAGGCTCAGCAGGTGCGGGCCGAAGTGCCGGACCACGCCGCCGACGAGGTAGATGCCGCCGAAGGGCAGGGTGGCGAGCGCCATATCCCCGGCATAGCGGCCCATGAAGCGCACGAACAGCTTGGCCGCCTGCGTCGCGCGGGGATCGCCGTTGCCGAAGGCCTCCATGATGGCGCTCGCGTCCAGCGGGGTGGCGGTGTCGCCTGCCTCATGGGAAAGGAAGGCGTGGATGCGTTCGAAGCCGCGCCCGGAGAGCACGTCCTCGATCCCCGGCGTGCCGTGTTTCGCCGCGACCCAGTCCTTCAGCCGGTGTTCGAGATCGGTCTGCGGCGCCATGTTGATGTGCCCCGCTTCGGCGGCGGGCACGAAGGTGTGGCCGTTCATGTAATACACGATCGCGATGTTCAGCCCGGTGCCGACATTGACCACGAGGCGCGTCGCGCCGGGTTCCGCGGGGCGTCCCGGCAGGACCGGCTTTTGCGATGACGCGTCGAGGTGGGCGACAGCGAAGCCCTGCGCCTGCAGGTCGTTGATCACGGAAACGGTATGCGCGCCGGTGGCCTCGGCGATGGCCTCCGATGCGATGGTCCAGCTGAGGTTGGTCATCTGCCCGACGCCGTTCTTCACCGGTCCGGCCATGTCGACGCAGACCGCCTCCGGCTTCGCATCGGAGCCGGAGAGGAAATCGCTCAGGATCGGCTCGATCCCCTGCTGGTCGGCGTTGCGGTAGCGTTTGACCGTGTGCATCTGCACCGTGGTGCCACGGGCAAAGGCCACGCGGGTGTTGGTTCCGCCGATGTCGGCCACGACCGCAAGGGGTTCTGTCATGTCAGCGCCTCAGGTTCTGTGCCAGTTGGTGGTATGACGCCTTGGGCGTGCGTTCAAGGGTGTCGAAATCGACGTGGACCAACCCGAAGCGCTGTTCGTAGCCGCAGGCCCACTCGTAATTGTCCATCAGGGACCACAGGTAATAGCCCTTGACCGGGATGCCCTCGGCAATCGCCCGCCGCACCGACTGCAGGTGTTTTTCGATGTAGGCGCTGCGCTGGGGGTCGTCCACGGTGCCATTCTCGATCACGTCCGGGGAGGCGAGGCCGTTCTCCGTGACGATCAGCGGCAAGGTGCCGGTGTATTCGCGTGCGGTGCGGGTGAGGAAATTGTAGAGCCCCTCGGGGTAGATCTCCCATCCCATGAGGGTCTTTTCCAGCGGGCCTTCGACTTCCTTCAGACCCGGCCACGCGCCGCCGTCCGGGCCGATGAGCTTGCGCGTGTAGTAATTGAGGCCGCACCAGTCCACTGGCGTGGTGATGGTGGGGAAATCGTCCTGCCAGCGGTCCGGCATATGCGGGCCGAGACCTTCGAGGACATTCGCCGGGTACTCGCCCCTGAACACCCCGCCGAGGAACCAGCGGTTGTAGATGCCGTCATAAAGCGCCGCCTTTTCCGCCGCTTCCGGACTGTGGTCCGCCGGATCGGCCCATTCGAAGTTGAACACCGCGCCGAGGTTCGTCATGCCGAGGTCGCGCATGGTCTGGATCGCCCGGCCATGGGCGAGCAGGACATGGTGCATCGCCCGGGCGGTGGCGCGGATGTCCTTGAGGCCGGGCGCGTGGTAGCCGAGGAAGTGCGAAAGCCAGGCCACGCACCACGGTTCGTTGATCGGGGCGACGGAGAACATCCGGTCGCCGATGCGGGACATGATGGCGTGGGTGTACTCCGCGAACCAGTCGGCGATGTCGCGGTTGCGCCAGCCGCCCCGGTCGAGGATCGGAACCGGCAGTTCCCAGTGATAGAGCGTCGCACAGGGCTTGATGCCGCGCGCCAGCATGGCGTCGGTGAGGCGGTCATAGAAGTCGAGGCCCTCGGGGTTGACCGTGAAGCCGTCCGGCATGACCCGCGCCCAGGAGGTGGAGAAGCGGTAGCAGTCGAAATTGCCCGCCGCGACGAGATCGAGGTCGGATTCGTAGCGGTGATAGTGGTCCACCGCGATACTGCCGTTTTCGGCGTTTTTCGTGTTGCCCGGGGTGGCGGCGAAGTCGTCCCACTGGCAGCGCCCGGCGCCGCCGAAACGGCTGCCTTCGATCTGGTAGGAGGAGGTGGCAACCCCGAAGTCGAATCCTTCGGGGAAATCCTTGCGGGTGAACAACATGGGAGGAACTCTCAGAGAGGCGCGGGGCCGGTGGAGGAGCCGATGATCAGCTCGGCTTCGAGAAGGTGGGTTTGCGGGGGCAGGCCCCGGTCTTCGATCAATTTCATCAGCATCTCCGCCGCCAGCCGCCCGGCCTGCCGCACGGAAGAGCGCGAGGCGGTGAAGATTGGCACGTCGATGCCGTTGCGCAGGTAATTCAGGTCGTCGTCATGGGTGATGACGGAGACATCGCGGCCCATGGTCAGGCCGCGGTCCTGAATGGCGCGGCGCACGCCGATGGCGGCGATCATCGAGGAGACGAGGAAGGCCGTGGGCGGTGCCGCGCCCGACAGCATGGCATCGGCAGAGGCAAACCCGTAGTTCTCGGTCATCTCGCCGGAGCGCATCAGCGCCGGGTCGGGGGCGAGGCCGCGGGCGAGCAGGGCCTCCTCGAAGCCGGCGCGACGGCGGTGGGCGAAGTCCATGAACTCCAGGCCGTTCACCAGCCCGATGCGGCGATGTCCGAGGTCCAGCAGGAAGTCCGTGGCGCGGCGGAAGGCGCGGTGGTTGTTGGTGTCGAGCCAGCTGTAGGGCGTATGGATGTCCGAGGCGCGGCCATGCACGACAAAGGGCATGTTCAGCTCCTGCAGGAGGCCGATGCGGGCGTCGGCCATGCGGGGGCCATGCACGATGATGCCGTCGACGTTGCCACGCGCCTTGATCGCGCGATAGGCGGCCTCTTCCTTGATGTCCTCGACAAGGCTGATGACCACTTCGTAGCCGTGCCGGGCATAGAGCGCCGCCGCGCCCTGCACGAAATCGCCGAAGATCGGGTTCACCATCTCGTGCTGGTGCGAGACCGGGAGGATATGCCCGATGGCCCGCGCCCGGCCCGTGGCCAGGCCCTGCGCCCGGGCGTTCGGGCTGTAGCCAAGCGCCTGCGCCGCCTTCTCCACCCGCGCCCGGGTGGTTTCGCTGACCTCCGGATAGCCGTTCAGCGCACGGCTGACGGTTGTGGGGGACAGGCCCAGGTGAGCGGAGAGTTCCTTCAGGTTCATGACTCATAGGAACCAAAGCGGTTTGGATTTGTAAAGGTTTGCGCGACTCATTTTTGTAGGAAATATTTGCAGAAGATCCGGTTCTGGCTGCACTGCAGCATAAGAATAAAGCGGATTTTGCATGGGCGCGATTGACAGGAAGCGAGAATCGGGCGATTGCTGCGGTATCCAAAGCGCTTTGGTAAAACTCCGGTTTGCCTTTGAGCGCGACTGGCCCATGTCAAACCGGGATGCGCACGTTCAGGGAGATTGTCGTTCGTGTGCACGGAGATGACGGGAAAACGATGAAGACGAAAAAAGACATCGGGAGGTCTGAATTCATGAAACGCAACTATCTTCTTGGCGTGGCCGCGCTGGCCATGATGGCCGGCTCCGCGCAGGCGGCCGACCTGACCATCGCCGGCCCCTGGACGGGCCCGGACGAGGCGCAGGTGCAGAAGGTTCTCGACCTGTTCCGCGAGCAGTCCGGCCTCGACGTGAGCTATGTCGGCTCCGACAGCTTCGAGCAGCAGATCGTGGTGGACGCCGAGGCGGGCAGCGCGCCCAACATCGCGGTGTTCCCGCAGCCCGGCCTTGCCGCGACCATGGCGAAGCGCGGCTTCCTGACGCCGCTCAAGGACGGCACCGCCGACTGGATCCGCGACAATTACGCGGCCGGGCAGAGCTGGGTCGATCTGGGCACCTACGCGGACGCCGACGGCAACGATCAGCTCTACGGCTTCTTCTACAAGGTCGATCTGAAATCGCTGGTCTGGTACATCCCGGAGAACTTCGAGGATGCGGGCTACGAGGTGCCGCAGACCATGGAAGAGCTCAAGGCGCTGACCGACCAGATCGTGGCCGATGGCGAGACGCCGTGGTGCATCGGTCTGGGCTCCGGCGGCGCGACCGGCTGGCCGGCGACCGACTGGGTCGAGGACATGATGCTGCGCACGCAGTCCCCCGAGGACTATGACGCCTGGGTGTCCAACGAGCTGAAGTTCAACGATCCCAAGGTGGTGGCCGCCATCGAGGAGTTCGGCTGGTTCATCGAGGACAACCGCGTGGCGGGCGGCCGGGGTGCCGTGGCCTCCACCGACTTCCGCGACTCGCCGAAGGGCCTCTTCGACGCGCCGCCGCAGTGCTACATGCACCGCCAGGCGTCGTTCATCCCGGCCTTCTTCCCGGAAGGCACCGAGGTCGGCACGGATGTGGATTTCTTCTACTTCCCGGCCTACGCGGAGAAGGACCTCGGCGCTCCGGTGCTCGGCGCGGGCACGCTCTGGGCGATCACCAGCGAGAACGACGCGGCGCATCAGTTCATCGCGTTCCTCGAAACCGTCGAGGCGCATGAGGCGTGGATGGCGCAGAAGGGCTTCCTGACCCCGCACAAGGGCGTGAACCCGGATGCCTTCTCCGACCCGACGTTGAAGAAGATGAACGAGATCCTTCTGGGCGCGACCACCTTCCGTTTCGACGGCTCCGACCTGATGCCGGGCGGCGTGGGCGCGGGCTCGTTCTGGACCGGCATGGTCGATTACGCCGGTGGCAAGGACGCGCAGACCGTGGCGGACGAGATCCAGGCCAGCTGGGACGCGCTGAAGTAAGCGGACGGGGGCGGCTCCTGCGGGGGCCGCCTTTCGCACCCGGGGAGGGGTGCGCTGCAAGATCCGTGGATGGGTTTTGCAAGAATCTCGAAAGATTTTTGCCGCCTGGCGGCGGGGGAGGGCGCGATGCATCCGGCACTTCAGGGCATTCTGACCATTGTCATCGGGGTCAGCGGGTGCCTCGCCTATTTCTACTTTTCCAACCAGTTCCTCGACAAGGTGCTCTACCCCGCGAAGGGGCCGAACGCCGGGCGCAACATCAACCGCGCCAACATGATCCGGCCCTGGCTGTTCCTGTTTCCGGCGCTCTTTGCCCTGACACTCTATCTCGCCTACCCGGTATTCGAGACCTTCCGCCTGTCGCTGACCGATCGCGACGCGGGCGGCGCCTTCGTCGGGTTCGACAACTACAGCCAGATGATGGCCGACCCGAAGTTCTGGGAGGCCATGCGCAACAACATGCTGTGGCTGATCGTGGTGCCCGCCATGTCCACCGCCTTCGGTCTGCTGGCGGCGCAGCTGACGGACCGGATCAAGTGGGGCAACATCGCGAAATCGCTGATCTTCATGCCGATGGCGATCAGTTTCGTCGGCGCTGCGGTGATCTGGAAGCTGGTCTATGACGCGCGCCCGCCCGGCTCCGAGCAGATTGGCGTGCTGAACGCCTTGTATGTGTTCTTCACGGGCAACGATCCACAGACCTGGCTGACTATTCCGTTCTGGAACAACTTCTTCCTGATGATCGTGCTGATCTGGATCCAGACCGGCTTTGCCATGGTGATCCTCTCCGCCGCCCTGCGCGGCATCCCGGAAGAGACCATCGAGGCGGCCATCGTCGACGGGGCCAACCCGTTCCAGATCTTCTTCAAGATCAAGGTGCCGCAGATCATGTCCACCATCATGGTCGTCTGGACGACGATCACGCTGGTGGTGCTCAAGGTCTTCGACATCGTCTTTGCCATGACCAACGGCCAGTGGGAGACGCAGGTTCTGGCGAATTACATGTACGACAAGCTGTTCCGCTCGCTGGACTGGGGGGTGGGCAGTGCCTCGGCCATCGTCATCATGGTGCTGGTGACGCCGATCCTCGTCTGGAACGTGTACAACGCCCGCAAAGAGATGCGGTAAGGGAGAGGTACCGCGCTCAAGTAGCGAAGCGGTAGCGCAAAAGGAAAGCTCATGGATAACATCGCAGGAACCAAGTCCTCTCTCACCTGGGCCGTGCATATCGCAACGGCGCTGCTGGTGATCCTCTGGCTTTTCCCGACGGTCGGACTTTTCGTGTCGTCCTTCCGGACCGCCGACCAGATCAGCGGTTCCGGCTGGTGGAAGGCGCTGTTTCCTTCCGAGCAGACGGTGCAGTACCGCAGTGCCGATCCGGACGGGCGCGTGGCCGATGGCGCGGGTTTCGTGGTGCAGGGCAACCTGTTCACCGAGGCGGGCGAAAAGGTCGGTGAGAAGTCGATCAGCACCTGGGGCGTGAGTTCGCGGGATGTGTCCGCCTTTACCGCCGGGGATACCGCCGATCTCGGCGACGGCGAGAGCATGAGCGTGAGCGAGACCGGCGATTACGTCTGGCGCGGCAGTGACGAGCAGCTGTCGGGGCGGGGCCAGCGCGTCTTTGTCACCGTGACCAGCCCGCCGGAGTTCACGCTGGAGAATTACGAGTTGGTGCTGTTCTCCGGCAATAACACGGACGGCATGGCAAAGGCCTTCTTCAACACGCTGACCGTCACGGTGCCTGCCACGATCATCCCGATCGTCATCGCCGCCTTCGCGGCCTATGCGCTGGCCTGGATGGATTTCCCGGGGCGGGCCTTGCTGGTGGCCTTCGTGGTCGGCCTGCTGGTGGTGCCGCTGCAACTGGCGCTCATTCCGCTCTTGAAGCTGCATCTGGGGATCGGCATCGGCAAGGGTTACCTGGGCGTGTGGCTGGCGCATACCGGCTTCGGGTTGCCACTGGCGATCTACCTTTTGCGGAACTACATGGTCGGCCTACCGCGCGACATCATCGAGAACGCGCGGGTGGACGGGGCGACGGATTTCCAGATCTTTACCAAGATCATCCTGCCGCTGAGCTTCCCGGCGCTGGCCTCCTTCGCGATCTTCCAGTTCCTCTGGACATGGAACGACCTGCTGGTCGCCAAGGTCTTCCTGATCGACGCGACGGGCCAGACCACGGTCATGACCAACCAGATCGTCGAACTTCTAGGCACCCGCGGCGGCAACTGGGAAATCCTCGCGACGGCGGCCTTTGTCTCCATCGCGGTGCCGCTGATGGTGTTCTTTGCGATGCAGAAATACCTCGTGCGCGGCCTGCTGGCGGGGTCGGTGAAGTGAGGCGAGGCCTCATCCCGGACAAGCGCAGCGCGGTCCGGGATCTCCCGCCGCAGGCGCGACCTTGAACATGAGGCCCCGGATCAGGTCCGGGGCGAGCGAAACACGAAAGACAATCGAGGCACTCCATGCTGAGACCCCTGACAGAAAACCCCGATTGGTGGCGCGGCGCGGTGATCTACCAGATCTATCCGCGCTCCTACCAGGACAGCAACGGCGACGGCATCGGTGACCTTCTGGGCATCACCAACCGCCTGCCGCATATCGCCTCGCTGGGCGTTGATGCGATCTGGATTTCGCCGTTCTTCACCTCCCCGATGCGGGATTTCGGTTATGACGTCAGCGATTACTGCGATGTCGACCCGATGTTCGGCAGCCTCGCGGATTTCGACGCTCTGATCTCCATGGCGCATCAGCTGGGCGTCAAGGTGATGATCGACCTCGTGCTGTCGCATACGTCGATTGACCACCCGTGGTTCGCGGAAAGCCGGGTGTCGAAGGACAATCCGAAATCCAATTGGTATGTCTGGGCCGACGCCAAGCCGGACGGCACACCGCCGAGCAACTGGCTGTCGATCTTCGGCGGCTCGGCCTGGCAGTGGGACGCGCAGCGGTGCCAGTATTACCTGCACAACTTTCTGACCACCCAGCCGGACCTGAACTTCCACGAGCCGGAGGTTCAGGACGCGCTGCTGAAAGTGGCGGAGTTCTGGCTGCAGCGCGGGGTGGACGGCTTCCGCCTCGATACGATCAACTTCTACGTCCACGATCAGGAGTTGCGCGACAACCCGGCCCTGCCAGCAGAGCGGCGCAACCCGATCACTGCCCCGGCGGCGAACCCCTATACCTGGCAGGATCACCAGTACGACAAGAACCGCCCGGAAAACCTCGAGTTCCTGCGCAAGCTCAGGACGCTGATGAACCAGTACGGCGCGGCGGCGGTGGGCGAGGTCGGGGACGACCTGTATGGCCTCGACATCCTGGGCGAGTACACCTCCGGCGGCGACAAGGTGCAGATGAGCTATGCCTTCGAGCTGCTCTCCTCGGTGCCGCCGACGGCGCAATACGTCAGCGAGGTGATGGGCGCGGTTGACGAGAAGGCCCCGGAAGGCTGGGTCTGCTGGGCCTTCTCCAACCACGACGTGCCGCGCCACATCTCGCGCTGGAAGCTGACCGATGCGGCGGCGCGGGCCTATACCACGCTGATGATGTGCCTGCGCGGCTCGGTCTGCATCTACCAGGGCGAGGAGCTGGGCCTGCCGGAGGCGGAGCTGCGCTTCGAGGACCTGCAGGACCCCTACGGCATCCAGTTCTGGCCGGAGTTCAAGGGCCGCGACGGCTGCCGCACGCCGATGGTCTGGGACAACAACAACCAGAACGGCGGCTTCTCCAGCGGCCACCCGTGGCTGCCGGTCAGCCATGACCACCTGCCGCGGGCGGTGTCGGAGCAGGAGAAGGACCCGGGGGCGCTCTTGCACCATTACCGCAAGGCGATCCACTTCCGGCACTCGCATGAGGCGCTGGTCAAGGGCACGCATGACACCGTCCGGGCCGAGGGCACCGTGGTCTGTTTCACCCGCAAGTCGGAGAGTGAGGAGATCTTCGTCGCGGTGAACCTTTCGGGCGATCCCTACACGATCGAGATGCCGGAGGGAGACTGGCACCAGATCGGGATCGAACTGGGCAGCACCGGCCCGGCGCCGGACGGCAAACTGCATCTCGGGCCGTGGCAGCCCGCGCTGGCACTCAAGCACACGCCCAAGGCGTAAGGGAGGAGGGGGAGACATGGCCAATCTGAAGCTGACCAACGTCGAGAAGACCTACGGCGGCACGGTCAACGTGCTCAACAACATCAACCTCGATATCGAGCAGGGGGAGTTGATCGTCTTCGTCGGCCCGTCCGGCTGCGGCAAGTCGACCCTGCTGCGGATGATCGCCGGTCTGGAGAAGATCACCGGCGGCGAGTTGCAGATCGACGGCGTGGTGGTCAACGACGTGCCACCCGCGCAGCGCGGCATTGCCATGGTGTTCCAGAGCTACGCCCTTTACCCGCACATGACCGTGCGGGAGAACATGAGTTTCGCGCTGAAGCTGGCGAAGAAGTCGCAGAGCGAGATTGACGCGGCGGTGACCCGGGCGGCGAAGATGCTGCAGCTGGAGCCGTACCTCGACCGCCTGCCGAAGGCCTTGTCGGGCGGTCAGCGGCAGCGGGTGGCGATCGGGCGGAGCCTCGTGCGGGACCCGAAGGTCTACCTCTTCGACGAGCCTCTGTCGAACCTCGACGCGGCGCTGCGTGTCGCGACGCGGATCGAGATTGCGCAGTTGAAGGAGCAGATGCCCGACCGGACGATGATCTACGTCACCCACGATCAGGTGGAGGCGATGACGTTGGCCTCGCGGATCGTTGTTCTGGCGAACAAGGGCATCGCGCAGGTGGGCACGCCGCTGGAGCTGTATGAGCGCCCCAATGGCGAGTTCGTGGCGCAGTTCATCGGCTCCCCGTCGATGAACCTGCTGCCGGGTGAGGTGATCGGCACCGGCGCACAGACCCGCGTTAGGCTTGCCGGAGGCGGAGAGGCGCTGTCTGATTATCCGACGTCAGACGCGGACATGGGCCTGAAGGTCAACGTGGGCGTGCGGCCGGAGGATTTCGTGACCGCAGACGGACCGGCGATCTTCGAGGGCAAGGTTGAGATCACCGAGGCGCTGGGCGAGGTGACGCTGCTGTATTTCGAGAAGCAGGGCGGCGCACAGGCGGTGATCGGCAAGCTGCCGGGCATCCACCGCGAGGTGCGGGGCCAAACCGTGCGTCTGACGGCGGCGCCGGAGAAGGTGCACCTCTTCGCCGAGGGCAAATCGCTGCTGTATCGGTAGGGCGACGAAGTCTTGCAAAGACTTCGGTCCGGTTTCTTTGAAAGAAACCGGCAGCCGGGGCGCAGCCCCGGCCTACGGGAGGTCCGGTCCGGCCTCCGGATCGTGCATCCGCCGCACCCGGGTCTCCTGCGGCGGGCCGGGCCAGAATTGGACGCGGTAGCGGTCTTCGCCGTCCAGACCGTCTTCGGACAGGCTGTCCAGCCCGGTCATGGACACCCGCGCCCGGTATGTGCCCGGGGCGAGGGGCAGGCGGGCCGCATCCGGCTCGAAATCCGTGCAGCCCATGGCGATCAGCCGCCCCGAGGCGCATCGGATCGCCCCGTCGACGATGTGATCCCAGCCGGTCAGCTCCAGCGGCGGCGCCTCCGGCAGAATCTCCACGCGCAGCGGCACGTCCATGTTGCGGGCGGTGAAGACCACGATGTGATCGCCGCCGAAGACCGTCCTGCGCAGCATGTCGTCGGTGGTCCAGCGCTCCGGCGCGAGGTCCACTTCGGCGTCGTCCATGAGGTACAGCTGGTGGTAGTCGGCGAAGAGGGTAAGGTCGGTGATCACCCGCTCAGATGTCCCGGAATAGGTTGTCATCCTCGACGAAGTCCACGCGGCCTTCGTCCACCGTGCCGTTGTTGATGTCGCGCACCTCGACGCGGCCGTCGCCGTAGCCGATGACCACCTGGTCGCAGATGTCGATGAACAGGCCGTTCTCCACCACGCCGGGGATCTGGTTCAGCACCATGGCCAGCTGGCGGGGGTTGCCGATGCGCCCGAGGTGCAGGTCCAGAATGTGGTTGCCCTCGTCGGTGATGTAGGCGCGCTCGCCGGTCATGCGCAGGCTGGTCTGGCGGCCCATGACGTCCATGGAGACCAGCGTTTCCTCGATCAGCGTCTGGGTGGTGCGCCAGCCGAAGGGGATGATCTCCACCGGCAGGGGGAAGCTGCCGAGGTTCTCCACCTCTTTCGCCGCGTCGGCGATCACCACCATCTGGTCGGAGGCCGTGGCGACGATCTTCTCCTGCAGCAGCGCCCCGCCGCCGCCCTTGACGAGGCTGAGGTTGCCGTCGAACTCGTCGGCGCCGTCGATGGTGATGTCGAGCCACTTCGCCTCGTCGAGGCTGATCACGTCGATGCCGACGTCGCGGGCGAGGTCCGCAGTGCGCGTGGAGGTCGGCACACCCTTGATCCGAAGGCCCTCCTCGCGGACCATCTCGCCGAGGCAGCGCACCAGCCAGGCGGCCGTGGAGCCGGTTCCGAGGCCGACACGCATGCCATCCTCGACGAAGGCGGCGGCCCGTTTGGCGGCCACGAACTTGGCCTTGTCGATGGGAGACAGCTCGGACATGGGGGCTCCTGTCAGGGTTTCCCGAGCGTTATAGGCCCTGGACCCGCGGCAGGCGAGTGCCAATTCGCCGCGACCGGCGTGCACCGGCCGGGTCGGGACGGCTCAGCGCGCCCGCGGTTTCCGGCGTCGCGCGGCGAGGGCACCCAGCCCGCCGAGGAGCAGGAGACCGCTGGCGGGCAGCGGGACCTGAGACGGCACCGCGTTGGCGAAGAAACTGATGTCGAAACCCTCCTCCACGTCGGTCACGTTCAGCCCTTCGACGGTGAGCACCGGGGCGGCGAACTCGTAGAGTATGTACCCGGCCAGATCGCTTATAATATAGGCGGTGCCTTCCTGCACGAAGGTCGCGGAGTCCGAGGCGGCAAAGCCGAGGTCGATCCCGGATTTGCGCACCGCCGAGGAGTTGTCGTTCACCGCGAGGAACAGCAGGCTGGTGATCGCCTGGTCGAAGGTGATGACGAAGGTGTCACCCATGTGCACATCGTCATAGACGTAGGTGTCGGCACCGATGGTGTAGCTGGCTGTGCCGGTCAGCAGGGCAAAGCCGCCGGGGGTGATGGACCAGCCGATGCCGTTCGAGGTGCCGGTCGCGACGCTTGTGCCGTTGGTCAGCCGCTCGAAGGTCTGGCTGGTCATGTCGATGTCGGCAAAGGTCGCGGCGGACGCACCACCGGCGACGAGCATGAGGGAAAGCAGGGCAAGAGAGCGCATGGCCGTCTCCGATCCGAATGATTTTAGCCTGGAAATTAATGGTTGAAGGCTATCGGGCCGTGGTGCAACGAGTCAACCGAAACGGAGCCAACTGCTGCGAGCCCTTGCCATGCCCGAGTCCCTGATCCTGCACTACGCCCCGGACAATGCCTCGATGATCGTGCGGCTGGTGCTGGAGGAGCTTGGGCTGCCTTACGAGACCCGGCTGGTGGATCGCGCCAGCGGGGCGCAGGGCAGTGCGGCCTACCGGGCGCTAAACCCGGCGGGGCTGATCCCGGCGCTGGAGACGCCGGATGGCGTGATGGCCGAGACCGGAGCGATCCTGCTCTGGCTGGCGGACAGGCACCGGCGCATGGCCCCGGCGGTGGACAGCCCGGAGCGGGGCGCGTTCCTGCATCGTCTGTTCTTCCTGTCGAACACGCTGCACCCGATGCTGCGCATGAGCTTCTACCCGGGCAAATACGTGGGGCGCGATGCCGGTGCGCGGCAGGCCCTGCGGGACACGCTGCGCGGTCCGGGGGAGGCGTTCATGACCTTGCCCCGGGCGCTGGCGCAGCTGGAGGGCTGGCTGGCGCCGACCGGCGCGGTGTATTTCGGCGGCGCGGCGCCGTCGGTGATCGACGCCTATGCCGCGGCGGTTCTGCGGTGGTGCGGTCTCTATCCGGAGGGGCAGACCGGATGGTTCGATCTCGGCGCATATGCGGCGCTGAGGGGCATGGCGGCGGCTTTCGAGGCGCGGGAATCCGCACAGGCCGTCGCCCGTGCGGAGGGGCTTGGGCCGCGACCGTTCACCGATCCGCAGACCTGCCAACCGCCGGAGGGCTCGGCGCTCTGACGGGCGGCGCTCGATTGCGCAGCGGGCCGCCGCAAGTTCCCGGCATCCTGTCGCTTTCGTGTCGCGCAACGGGCCGAACACGCCGTATGCAGGGGCAAGACACGAAAGGGAATGCGCATGTTTCTGTCCGTCTTCGACATGTTCAAGGTGGGGGTTGGCCCGTCGTCCTCACACACCATGGGGCCGATGGTGGCCGGGGCGAAATTCCTTGAGCGCCTGCGGGCGGCGCCCTTCGCTGCGCATGGTTTGAAAGCCTCGCTGCACGGCTCGCTGGCCTTCACGGGTGTGGGACACGCAACTGACCGGGCCACGGTGCTGGGGCTCGCGGGGTTCGTGCCAGAGAGCTATGACGCGGAAAAGGCAGAGGCTTGTCTTGCGCGGATCCGGGAGACGGGGGAGGTGACGCCGGAGGGACTGCCGCCGTTGCGGTTCAACCCGGAGACCGACCTGAAGTTCGACTTCGGCCCGGCGCTGCCCGGCCATGCCAACGGGATGATCCTGAGCGCGCTGGACGGGCAGGGCGACGTGATCCTGCAGGAAACGTATTACTCTGTCGGGGGCGGCTTTGTCCTGACGGAGGCGGAGCTTGCTGCGGGCAAGGATACGGACGAGGGCGACCCGGTGCCCTATCCGTTCAAGTCGGCGGCGGAGATGCTGGAAATGGCGAAGGCGTCCGGGCTGAGCATTGCAGGCATGAAGCGGGCAAACGAGCTGTCGCGGCGTCCCGCGGAGGGGCTGGACAGCGGCATTGCCCGGATCTGGGAGGTGATGAACGGCTGCATCCAGCGCGGGCTGGAAGGCGAGGGCATCCTGCCCGGCGGGCTGAAGGTCAAGCGGCGTGCGAAGGCGATCCATGACCAGTTGCTGGCGGAGCGTGGGATGAACCTGACCGCGCCGCATACCATCAACGACTGGATGAGCTGCTATGCCATGGCGGTGAACGAGGAGAACGCAGCGGGCGGGCAGGTGGTCACGGCACCGACCAACGGCGCGGCAGGTGTGGTGCCGGCGACGATCCGCTACTGGCTCGACTTCGTGCCGGGGGCGACGGCCTCCAAGGTGCCTGAGTTCCTGCTGACGGCGGCGGCGATTGGCGGGCTGGTGAAGTACAACGCGTCGATTTCCGGCGCGGAGGCGGGCTGTCAGGCGGAGGTCGGCAGCGCCTCGGCCATGGCGGCGGCGGGGCTTTGCGCGGTGATGGGCGGCACGCCTGAGCAGATCGAGAATGCGGCGGAGATTGCGCTGGAGCATCACCTCGGCATGACCTGCGATCCGGTGAAAGGTCTGGTGCAGGTACCCTGCATCGAGCGCAACGGGCTTGGGTCGATCAAGGCGGTCTCGGCTGCCTCGCTGGCGTTGCGCGGGGATGGCACGCATTTCGTACCGCTGGATTCGGCGATCGAGACCATGCGTCAGACCGGACGGGACATGCACGAGAACTACAAGGAGACGTCCCTGGGCGGTCTGGCAGTGAACGTGCCAAACTGCTGAGGCGGGCGGCAAAACGCTTCGAAGCGTTTTGCAAAAGCCTTGGAAGGCTTTTGGGGCTGGTCTCCGGCGTGGCGTGCACCGTCAGGTCAGGATTTTCGAGTATTTTCCAAGAGAAGAAAGCCAGGGACCCGTGCCCGCTCTTGCACGTGCGCCCGGCTCGTGACACGTCGCAGGGATGCAGGTGAAGACACTCATCCTCGGGGCCGGGGCGGCGGGCCTCATGGCGGCGGCCTATGCCGGTCGCGATGTGCTGCTTATCGACCATGCCAAGGCGCCGGGCGAGAAGATCCGGATTTCCGGCGGCGGGCGGTGCAACTTCACCAATATGCACTGTGCGCCGGGCGCCTTCCTCGGCGAGAACCCGCATTTTCACAAGTCCGCCCTGGCGCGGTATACCCAATGGGATTTTCTCGATCTCGTCGGACGGCACGGCATCGCCTGGCATGAAAAGACGCTGGGGCAGCTGTTTTGCGATGAGAAGGCGACGCAGATCGTGGCGATGCTCCTCGATGAGATGGAGCGGGCCCAAGCGCGGCTCTGGCTGCAGACCGAGGTGAAGGGGCTGCGCCATGCGGGCGGGCTGTTCCACGCCAGTCTCGACCGCGAGGGGCGACGGGAGACGGTGACAGCGCAGAACCTGATCGTGGCGACCGGCGGCAAATCGATCCCGAAGATGGGGGCCACGGGGCTGGCCTATGACATTGCCCGGCAGTTCGGCCACTCCGTGACGGAAACGCGCCCCGCGCTGGTGCCGCTGACCTTCGACAAGACGCGGTTTGCGCCGATTTCGGGTGTCTCGCTGCCGGTGCGGGCGTTCAACGCGCGCACCGGGTTCGACGAGGCGCTGCTGTTCACGCATCGGGGCCTCTCCGGTCCCGCGATCCTGCAGCTCTCGTCCTACTGGCGTGAGGGCGAGGAGATCCGCATCGACCTGTTGCCGGGGCAGCAACTCGCGGCGCATCTGCGGGCACAGCGCGGGACACACGGCCGGCGGGCGCTGACCACGGAGCTTGGCGCACTCATGCCCGCGCGGCTGGTCTCGCTGCTGGCGCAGGAGATGGACCTTTCGGGCAATCTCGCGGACCTCGCCGACCGGCGGATCGACGCCTTGTCCGAGACCCTGCACGGCTGGACGCTCAAACCCACCGGCTCGGAGGGCTACCGCACCGCGGAGGTCACGCTGGGCGGCGTCTCCACCCGGGGGATCAGCTCGAAGACCATGATGTCCGAGACTGTTCCGGGGCTCTATTTCATTGGCGAGGCGCTCGATGTCACCGGCTGGCTCGGGGGGTACAATTTCCAATGGGCCTGGTCCTCCGCCGTCGCTGCGGGCCGGCACATTGACGCAGTGGAAACCTAAAAAACCGCTCAAACTTTACGCAATTTGACTCTTCCGCTATAGGGCACGAGTTCCGGAATGACCTTTCGGGGCGCGAAACAGCGAAAAGACACAAGTCGATGTGGCGTTCCTTATTTCTAGCACTAACCCTTGCGATTCCCGCGATTCCCGCCCAGGCGGAGATGAACACCACCGCCAAGCGCCTCTACCTGATGGAACAGAAGGCTCTCGGCCGCGCCGGATCGGCGCATCTCGGCGATCTCGTGACCCCCGTGGCGCTTGAGGTCGGTGCCGGCTCTTCCAGGCTCAATTACTCCAATGACTGGCTCGCCCGCCAGCCGCGCGCGCAGGGTGGGGCCGAGTGGCGCTGCCTGTCCGAAGCGCTCTATTTCGAGGCGCGGGGCGAGACCGCAAAAGGTCTGTTCGGCGTTGCCGAGGTCATCCTGAACCGCGTCGACAGCCCGCGCTATCCTAATTCCGTCTGCGGCGTGATCAACCAGGGCACCGGCAAGAAATTCGCCTGCCAGTTCACCTATACCTGCGATGGCCGTCCGGAGCGGATCACCGAGCCCGCCGCCTGGGAACGCGTCGGCAAGGTTGCGCGGATCATGCTGCAGGGCGCGCCGCGTCCGCTGACCCAAGGCGCGACCTTCTACCACACGACGGCCGTGCGCCCGACATGGGCAAAAAAGTTCCGCAAGACGGCAAAGATCGGCACGCACCTGTTCTACAGCCGCTGATTGGTCGCTATGACGCCATGAAAGGACGCCTCTCGCGGGGCGCTCGGGACCAAGGACCGTATTGACGGTGCCAGACCGCCCATGACCGGGAGCTTTCACATGGCCGATGAAATCCGCCTCGCCTTCGCGCATCCATCGGAGCGCGCCATCGCCACCGCGGGCGACGAGCCGCGCGACCGCATCAGCCTGCGCGATCACGTGGTCGAGGCGGAGATCGGAGCATTCCAGGCGGAGCGCGGCACCACGCAGCGGCTTCAGTTCAACGTCGTGGTCGAGGTGATCCCGCTGACCGGGACCATCGAGGACGACGTCGATCGAATCCTGTCCTACGACCGGGTGACCGAGGCGATTGCCCATGAGCTCGCGGCGGAGCGGCTGAACCTCCTGGAGACGCTGGCCGAGCGGATCGCGGAGCGCATCCTGCTGGAGCCGCAGGCGGCGCGGGCCTTCGTGCGGATCGAGAAGCTGGACCGGGGGCCGGGGGCGCTCGGGGTCGAGATCGTGCGCAGCCGCCGGGATTTCGGCGAGCACCTCAAGGCGATGGCCGGGGAAGTGGCGCAGGAGCGGCCGCATCCGCGGGTGGTCTACATCTCCAACGCCGCGATGATGGACCCGCGTCTGGGCGACTGGATCGACACGTTGTCGGCGAAGCGCGAGCCGGTGATCTTCTGCGTCGGACGTCCCGATCTGCCGGCGCCCCAGACCGGGCACAAGATGACCCAGCGGCGGATCGACCTGCTGTCCATCGAGCAGAACGGCTGGATGCTGGCGGCGCGGGATTTCCGCTGCAAGGTGGTCGCGACGCGCACGGAACTCGACTGGGCGATGAAGAACGGCCAGATCTGCGTCTGGGCACCGTCGAAGATCGTGCTGGACGCGACGCAGGGTCCGAAGGCGCAGCCGCGCGATTCCGTGGCGCTGGCGGCCTGGTTCGCGGGCGAAATGGAGGCCTGCGAGTTGGTGGTGATCGGCGAGCCCCTGCCTGAAGGCGCGGAGGTGCTGATGCGCAGCGTGGCTCCGGGCGCGGATCTGTTCGCGGGCTGACGGTCAGTCCGTGTCGAACTGCAGCCTGTAGAGGTCCTGGTAGGGGCCGTCGCGGGCGATCAATTCATCATGTGTCCCCTGGTCGACCACGCGGCCCTGGTCCATCACGACGATCTTTCCCGCGCTGCGGATGGTGGCGAGGCGGTGGGCGATGACCAGCGTGGTCCGCCCCTGCGACAGCCGTTCCAGCGCCGCCTGGACCACCGCTTCGGACTGGGCGTCGAGGGCGCTCGTGGCTTCGTCCAGCAGCAGGATCGGCGTGTCGCGCAGCAAGGCGCGGGCGATGGCGACGCGCTGGCGCTGGCCCCCGGACAGGTTGCTCCCGCGCGGGCCGACGGGCGTGTCGAGACCGTGTTCCAGCCGGGACAGGAAGTCGGTGACATGGGCGGCTTCGAGCGCTGGCAGGAGCTTCTCGTCGGGCACGTCCTGCCCCAGAACGACGTTCTCGCGCAGGGTTTCGTCGAACAGGAGGCTGTCCTGGCTGACCACGGAGAACAGGCGGCGCAGGTCCGCCAGCTTCATGTCCTTCGTGGCGACGCCGCCGATGAGAACCTCCCCCTGATCGGTGTCCAATAGCCGGGTCAACAGGTTGAAGATCGTGGACTTTCCCGCACCCGAGGCGCCGACGAGGGCGGTGGTCTGGCCGGGCTCGGCGGTCAGGGTCACGCCGCGCAGCGCCGGGGCGTCGCCAAAGCTCAGGTGGACGTCCTTGAGTTCGATCCGGGGCACGCCCTGCGGCGGGGGCACCGGGGAGACCGGGTCCTGCAGCGCGGGCTGCGTGTCCATCAGCCCCTTGATCCTCTCGAGACTCGCCGCCGCCTGCTGCCAGGCGCCGCTGACCGCCCCGAGCCGGCGCAGCGGCTCGAAGGCGAGGCCGATGGCGGTGAAGAAGGCCATGAAATCGCCGACGGTCTTGGTTCCCGACAGGATCTCGTTGCCGCCGTAGAACAGCACGCCGACAAAGCCGATGCCGCTCATGATGTCGATCAGGCCGGGCAGGGCGGCCTTGCCCGCCGCCGCCTTCGTTTCCGACCGGACGCGGCCCTTGGTCAGGCTGCGATAGCGTTTCGATTGATAGCCTTCGAGGGTGTTGAGCTTGACCGGGGTGATGCCGTGAAAGACCTCGTTGAGGTGGGTCGACATGGCGGCGGTCACGTCGCGCAGCACCCGGGACGTCGCGCGGACGTAGCGCTGCAGGAAGACCGATGGGATCACCAGCAGCGGCGCGCCGACGAGCGCCACCAGCGTCCAGCGCCAGTCGATGGTCAGCGCCACCCAGAACAGCGAGATCAGCGCCACCGCGTCGCGCCCGGCGCCGGTGATCAGCGTGGTCCAGACCCGGCCGATGGCGGAGACGTCGCCCTCCACCCGGTGCATCATCAGCCCCGGCCCGTTGATCTGGTGAAAGCCGCTGTCCTGCGCCATGATGTGATCGAGCATGTCCTGCCGCATCACGCCCATGGACAGCTGCGAAATCCGCGTCAGCAGCACCTTCTGCACGATCCCCGCCACGGCACGGACGGCGAATATCCCCATGACCGCAAAGGCCACCCAGGTCAGCGCCGAGGCGTTGCCGCCGACGAAGACATCGTCGAACATCGGCTTCATCATGTAGGACAGCATGCCGAACATCGCCCCTTCGAGCGACATGAAGATCATCGCGATGATCATCAGCCCGGTGTAGCGCTTGAGATACCCCCGCCAGAGCCACAGGAACAGCCCGCGCGCGGCGTCGGGCGCGATCTGCTTTCTGGGATCCTTCGGTTTGCGGCTCATGCCGTCACTGTGTCACGCGGCATGGGCCGCGTCCATCAGGGCCCGGGCCGTCTCGGCCGCCGGTCTGCGCGCCTCCCAGGCCGCCTGGATCGGCTTTGCCGCGTATTCGCTGCGAATCCAGTCCTCGAAGCCGATGGATCCGAGGGACAGCCGCGCCTCGTAGAGGTCAAGGATGTAGTCCTGCACGCCGGTCGCGGTGAAATCGAGGTGGATGTACTTGAGGCCGAGCTGCTTCTTCGCCTCCTGAATGGAGGCGCCTTCGAAGACCATCAGGTACATTGCCGCGACGAACCCGGCCCGGTCCGCGCCGCTCTTGCAATGGAACATCAGCGGTTTTTCCGCCTCCCGCAGGGCGTCGATCACCGCGACGATGCGTTTGCGCGGGGCGGCCTCGCGGGCCCAGAGCTTGGCATTGACGAGGGTCATGCCGAGCGCCTCGACGCTTTCCTTCTCGAACAGGTAATGCGCGTGCTTGTCCTCGCCGCGCAGGTTCACCACGGTCCGGATGCCCATGGCGGCGTATTTCTCGAACCGCGCGTGGGTCGGCTGGTTGGAGCGCCAGACGCCCGGGGCCACTGGCCAGAAGTTGGTCCAGAAGATGCGCAGGAAGGCGTGGTCGAACAGGTGGTAATGCAGCTTGGAGAGCCGCCGGGCCGATGGCGTCGAGATGTCCTTGCCCCACGACCGGCGGAAGCGGCGCTCCGCATTGTCGAGCGAGGTCCAGAGTTTACGCAGCATCAGGCCTTACCTGTCATCATCAGGGGCGGGATGTAAGGGCTCGGGCGGCCTCATGCAAGCACGGCATTGACGCCCGCGCCGCGATGCGTAGGGTCTGCCGGGTCCAATTTCCGGACAGATGGAGACTCCCATGCGCTTATCGAACGGTCGCCCCTACCTGGCGATTCCCGGCCCGTCCGTCATGCCTGACGCCGTCCTGCAGGCGATGCACCGCCCCGCGCCGAACATCTACGAGGGCGCGCTGCCGGAGATGGTGCATGGCATGGTGCCGGACCTGAAGTACGTGGCGCAGACCTCGGGCGACGTGGCGATCTACATCACCAACGGCCACGGCATGTGGGAGGCGGTGCTCGCCAACACGGTTGCCCCGGGGCAGAAGGTGCTGGTCCCGGCCTCCGGGCGGTTCGGGTACGGCTGGGCGGATTGCGCGCAGGCGATGGGGATCGAGGTGCAGCTGATCGACCACGACCGCCACAGCGCCATCGACCCGGAGCGGGTTCGAGCGGCGCTGGAGGCGGACAAGGCGCATGAGATCAAGGCGGTGCTGGCGGTGCATGTGGATACGTCCACGTCCGTGCGCAGCGACGTGGCGGCGCTTCGGGCGGTGCTGGACGATCTGGGGCATCCGGCGCTCCTGATGGCAGACTGCATCGCCTCGCTGGCCTGCGATGAGTTCCGCATGGACGACTGGGGCGTCGACGTGATGATCACTGCCTCGCAGAAGGGGTTGATGACGCCGCCGGGCCTGGGCTTTGCCTTCTTCAACGCGCGCGCGGCGGAGCAAAGGCGGGGCATGACGCAGGTGTCGCGCTACTGGGACTGGACCAATCGCGCGAATCCGGCGCAGTTCTACCAGTTTTTCAACGGCACCGCGCCGACGCATCACCTCTACGGATTGCGCGCGGCGCTCGACATGATCCGGGACGAGGGAATCGAGGCGGTCTGGGCGCGGCATGCGGCGCTGGCCGGTGCGATCTGGACGGCGGTGGAGCATTGGGGCGAACAGGGTCCGCTGACGCTGAACATCCGGGACCGGGCGCTGCGCTCGCATGCGGTGACGTCCATGCGCCTCGGTGCGCCACACGGCGAGCGGCTTCGGCAATGGTGCGCGGAGGAGATGGGCGTGACGCTTGGCCTCGGTATCGGGATGAGCGATCCGGGCGACCCGAACGGCACCGGCTTTTTCCGCTTCGGCCATATGGGGCATGTGAACGGTCACATGATCCTGGGCCTGCTGGGTGTGGTGGAGACGGGTCTTGCGGCGCTCGACGTCGTGCACCAGCCGGGTGGCGTGAGCGCGGCGGCGGCCTATCTGGCGACGGTTTGACGCAGACTGGCCCGGTGGCGGTGACCGCGCCGGGTCAGATTTCCTCGATCTTCTCGAATTTCGCGGCGACGCGGCGCTGGTGGAAGTCGATCCGGGTGATCGCGTGGTTGAGCAGCGCGGCGAGGATCAGCACGGGGCCAAGGCCCCAGGCCGACCAGATCGCCGCGAAGATCCAGAGGACGTTGACGAAGACCAGCACGAGGTTTGCAGCGGTGTACTCCGCGACGGCCTTGAAATGCTTTTCCATCTTTCTTCCCACAAAGAACTGTGTCCCGCCGGACGCGCATCCGGCGTCTGCCAGACTGCCTCAACGCTTTGAAGAATTGGTTAATTCGTGCCGCCGTCAGCGGTTTTCAGCGCACGGGGCAGGGCGGCCGCGAAGACGGCCATGTCCTCCGGACGCCCCGCGCTGACCCGGATGCAGCGGTCCTGCGGCGCGACGAAGGGCATGCGGACAAAGACACCCTCGGCGATCAGCGCGGTCAGCACCCTGCGGGCGAAGTCCCCATCGCGGCCGCAGTCGATGGCGACGAAGTTGGTGGCGGAGGGCAGGCAGGTCAGGCCGTTCGCCTCCGCGATGCGGGCAATCTCGGCCTTCGATTCGGTGACCAGCCGGGTGACCTCCTCCAGCCATGCCGCGTCCTGCAAGGCCGCCAGCGCCCCGGCCTGCGCGGCGCGGTTCATGGCGAAGTGATTGCGGATCTTGTCATAGGCGGTGATGAGGTCCCGCGCCCCGACGGCATAGGCCACACGGGCGCCGGCCATCCCATAGGCCTTTGAGAACGTGCGGAAGCGCACCACGCGGGGATCGTCGCAGGCGATCTCCGGCGCGGTGCCTTCGGGGGCGAATTCGATATAGGCCTCGTCCAGCACCAGCAGCGTGCCTTCCGGCAGGTTCTCCAGCGCCGCCGCGATGTCCGCGCCGCTGTGCCAGGTGCCCATGGGGTTGTCGGGGTTCGACAGGTAGACGATCTTCGCGTCCACTTCGGCGGCCTTGGCCATCAGCGCGTCCAGATCCTCGCGGTCGTCCTTGAACGGCACCTTGTGCAGCGTGCCGCCGTAGCCCGCGACGTGGAAGTTGAAGGTCGGATAGGCTCCGTCGGAGGTGACCACCGCGTCGCCCGGCTCGACCAGCAGGCGGACGGTGTAGCCGAGCAGCGTGTCGATGCCCTCGCCGATGACGATGTGGCCCTTGGGGCAGCCCATGTGCGCCTCGAGCGCGGCCATCAGGTCGAAATGCGTCGGATCGGCGTATTTCCAGATGTCGGCGGCCTCGTCCTGCATCGCCGCGACGGCGAAGGGGGAGGGGCCGAAGACGTTCTCGTTGGCCCCGAGGCGGGCCTCGAACGGCGCACCGCGCTGGCGCTCCTGCACTTCGGGTCCGACGAAGGGCACGGTGGAAGGCAGGGCCTTGATGAGGGCGGGGTATCGGGGTCCGGCGGTCATGCGCCGCACTATGCAGGCGGCGGGGGTTTGTGCAAGGGGGGAGGCGAGCGGCGATTTCCTTCAAGGAAATCGGACCGGGATCTTTTCAAGATCCCGTGGGCGCTCCCTGGCTGCCGACTGCCTTGCGCACCATGGTCCAGTACTGATCGGAGACCTGTTCTTCGGACAACCGCCCGCCGGGGCGATACCATGTGGTCACGCCGGTCAGCATGGCGATGACGGCCAGCGTCGCGATGCGGCGGTCGTCGATGGCAAAGACGCCCGCCTCCTGCCCGTCGCGCAGGATGTTCTCCAGAGCGGTCTCGTAGCTCCGCCGCAGCCCTTCGATCGCGGCGAAATTGTCCGGATCGAGGTTGCGCAACTCCATGTAGGAGACAAAGACGCTTTCGGGCCGGGGCAGGTGGAAGGCGATGTGAAACCGCACGAAGGCCTCCAGCCGCTTCACCGGATCGGGGTGTCGCGGCAGGGCCTCCCAGGCCTCCAGCAGATCGTCCATATGCCCCTTCATCAGCGAGAAAAGCAGCGCCTGCTTGTCCGGCGTGTAATTGTAGAGCGCCCCGGCCTGCACGCCGACCTCCGCCGCGATCTGGCGCATGGAGACGGCGGCGAAGCCGTGCTTGGCAAAGAGGTGCAGCGCCGCCTCGCGGACGCGCGGGCCGGTGATCTGGGAGCGGGAGCCTTGGGTGCGTGCCATGCGGCGCAGGGTAACTGAACGGGCGTTCAGATCAAGCCTGCCGCTTGCGCGGCCCCGCCGGTTGCGGCATGAGGGTGACATGATGGCGCGTGCTGCACAGTGGATGACACGGATGGCCCTGCCACTGGCTCTGGCCGGTGCGCTGGCGGGCTGTGCCGATTTCCCCGAACTCGACGCGGCGCAGACGCCGGGGATCGAGACCGCCGCCTATCCGAAGCTGGTCTCCCTCGACGGGCTGCTCGTCGGGCCGGAGCCGGTGGCCACGGTCGAGATGATCGGTGCAGTGCAGGGCCGCGTGTCGGGGTTGAAGGCGCGCGCCGACCGGCTGCGCCGGGTGCGTGCCGCGCCGCCGGGCGTCTCGGCACGGCTGGCGCAGTTGCGGCAGAAGGCGGCGGCGCTGCGGGCGGTGCAGTAGGTTTTCCCGCGACAAGGGCAGCGAAACCCACGGTCCCCGTTGCCTCTTGCCGCGCGGGAGGCTAGGGGAGCGAAAAGCACGCATCCAAGCAGGAGTCCCCTCATGTCCAGTCCATTGCGCCTCGCCATCGCCGGTCTCGGGACTGTGGGCACCGGGGTGGTCAAGATCGTCCGCCAGAAGGCCGCGCTGCTGGAGGCCCGCAGCGGGCGCAAGGTGCAGATCGTTGCCGTCTCCGCCCGGAACCGGGACAAGGACAGGGGCGTATCGCTGTCCGGGTACGACTGGGAAGACGATCCGGTGGCGCTGGCGAAGCGCGACGACGTGGACATCTTCATCGAACTCATGGGCGGCAGCGACGGTCCGGCGAAGGCGGCGACGGAGGCGGCGCTGGCCTCCGGCAAGGATGTGGTCACCGCGAACAAGGCGCTGCTGGCCCACCACGGGCAGGCGCTGGCGGAATTGGCGGAGGCCAACGGCTGCGTGCTGCGCTTCGAGGCGGCGGTGGCCGGCGGCATCCCGATCATCAAGGCGCTGACCGAAGGCCTCGCCGGCAACGAGATCACCCGCGTCATGGGGGTGATGAACGGCACCTGCAACTACATCCTGACGCGGATGGAGGCGACCGGGCAGGGTTACAACGCGCTGTTCGAGGAGGCCGACAAGCTCGGTTACCTGGAGGCCGATCCGAACCTCGACGTGGGCGGCATCGACGCCGGGCACAAGCTGTCGCTGCTCTCGGCCATCGCCTTCGGCACGCAGGTGGATTTCGACTCGGTGGAACTCGAAGGCATCCAGCGGGTGAGCCTGGAGGACATCCGGCAGGCCGCCGACATGGGCTATCGCATCAAGCTGCTGGGCGTGGCGCGGATGACGGGCCGAGGGCTGGAGCAGTCCATGGCGCCCTGCCTCGTGCCCGCCCGCTCGCCGCTCGGCCAGTTGGAAGGCGGCACCAACATGGTGGTGGTCGAGGGCGACCAGATTGGCCAGGTCGTCCTGCGCGGTCCCGGCGCGGGTGAAGGCCCGACCGCAAGCGCGGTCATGGGGGATGTCATGGACATCGCCCGGGGCCTCCGGATGTCGACCTTCGGGCAGAAGGCCGGGACGCTGGCCAAGGCCACCCCGGCCCAGGCCGCCGCGCCCGCGCCCTACTACCTGCGCATGGGGCTGATGGACAAGCCGGGCGCGCTGGCCAAGATCGCGACGGCGCTTGGCGAGGCCGGCATCTCGATCAACCGCATGCGCCAATACGACCACGTCAACGAGAACGCCCCGGTGCTGATCGTCACGCACAAGACCACGCGGGCCGCGCTGGACGAGGCGCTGGCACGGATGTCGACGACCGGCGTGGTGGCGACCGAGCCGGTGGCGCTCAGGATCGAAGAGGTCTGATCGCCCTTCCAAGGGTGCGGGTTTTCGCGGTCCAGGCAGGCCGTTAGCGCCAGCGGGCCTTGTCGCTGGGACGCGGGACAGGCTACACCACGGCCAAGCCTATTGCACCAAAGGAACGTGACCGATGCCCTCTCCCGTCGATTTCAATGACCGCATGCTGTCGCTGGGCCTCGCCCGCGTGGCCGAACAGGCCGCCATCGCCAGCGCCAACTGGATTGGCCGGGGCGACGAGAAGGCCGCCGATCAGGCCGCCGTCAACGCCATGCGCGAACAGCTGAACCGTCTCGACATCAAGGGCGTCGTCGTGATCGGCGAGGGTGAGCGCGACGAGGCGCCGATGCTCTATATCGGCGAAGAGGTCGGCACCGGCAACGGACCGGGCGTGGACATCGCGCTGGACCCGCTCGAAGGCACCACGCTGACCGCCAAGGACATGCCGAACGCTCTGACCGTGATCGCCATGGGCCCGCGCGGCACCATGCTGCACGCGCCGGACGTCTACATGGACAAGCTGGCCATCGGCCCGGGGTTCGACGCGGGGGTTGTATCGCTCGACATGACGCCGAAGGAGCGGGTCGAGGCATTGGCCGCGGCCAAGGGCTGCGCCCCGTCCGACATCACCGTCTGTATCCTGGAGCGGCCGCGCCACGAGGAGATCATCGCCGAAGTGCGTGCCACGGGGGCGGGCATCCGCCTGATCACCGACGGCGACGTGGCGGGCGTCATGCATTGCGCCGAACCGCATGTCACCGGGATCGACATGTACATGGGATCCGGCGGCGCCCCGGAAGGCGTGCTCGCGGCGGCGGCGCTGAAATGCATGGGGGGGCAGATCTTCGGCCGCCTGCTGTTCCGCAATGACGACGAGAAGGGTCGCGCCGCGAAGGCCGGGATCACCGATCTGAACAAGATCTACACGCGCGACGAGATGGTCACCGACAACGTGATCTTTGCCGCCACCGGCGTGACCGGCGGCTCGCTGCTGCCCGGGATCAAACGGGAGGTCGGCTGGCTGACCACGGAGACGCTGCTGATGCGCTCCAAGACCGGCTCCGTGCGGCGCATGAGCTACCGCAACCCGACGGTCTGAACCCGGACAGGGCGGGGGCTCCGCCCCCGCACCCCCGCCGCCTTCGGCGGATTTTGGGGTATTTGAACCAAGAAGAAGCAGGGGGTCGGTTTGGGATACCTGGGTGTCGAGGCCAGCCTGACCGGGCGGCGCTGGGTTGGTCCTTCGGTGGAGACCGAGCGGCAGGCGGAGGCGCTGGCGCAGCTGCACGGCTATCCGCTGGGGCTTTGCCTGGTGTTGGCGCGGCTCGGTGTGGCACCGGACGCCGCGCCCGGATACCTCGAGCCGAAGTTGCGCGACCTGTTGCCGGACCCGCGGTCGTTGCGGGACATGGAAGTTGCGGCGGCGCGATTCCTCAGGGCCGTGCGGGGCCGGGAGCGGATTGCCGTCTTCGCGGATTATGACGTTGATGGAGGCACTTCCGCGGCACTCCTCATCCAATGGCTTAGTAGCATGGGGCGTCCCGCGACGCTTTATGTGCCGGACCGGATCGACGAGGGCTACGGGCCGAACGAGCCGGCCATGCGGGACCTTGCCGCCCGCCACGACCTGATCGTCTGCGTCGATTGCGGGACCTTGTCCCATGACGCCGTCGCGGCCGCGAAGGGGGCGGACGTGGTCATTCTGGACCACCACCTCGGCGGCGAGACGCTGCCCGATTGCGTGGCCTGCGTGAACCCCAACCGGCAGGACGAGAGCGGCGATCTGGCGCATCTGTGCGCCGCTGCCGTGGTCTTCCTGATGCTGGTCGAGGCCGGGCGGCAGATGCGGGAGGCAGGGGCGCGGGGCCCCGACCTCATGGCCATGCTGGACCTCGTCGCGCTGGCCACGGTGGCGGATGTGGCGCCTCTCAAGGGGGTCAACCGCGCCCTCGTGCAGCAGGGTCTGAAGGTGATGGCCGGGCGGCAGCGCGTCGGTCTCGTGGCGCTGTCCGACGTGGCGCGACTGGAGTCGGCACCGGCGGCGTACCACCTTGGCTACGTGCTTGGCCCCCGTGTGAACGCGGGTGGGCGGATCGGGCAGGCGGACCTCGGGGCGCGGCTTCTGGCCACGGATGATGCGCACGAGGCGCGGGCTTTGGCGGAGCGGCTCGAACAGTTGAACGCCGAGCGGCGCGAGATCGAGGCGGCGGTGCGCGCCGCGGCGCTGGCCCAGGCAGAGGAGCGCGGGCTCGACGCGCCGCTGGTCTGGGCTGCGGGCGAAGGGTGGCATCCCGGCGTCGTCGGGATCGTCGCAAGCCGGCTCAAGGAACTGACCAATCGTCCGGCGGTCGTGATCGGGCTGGAGGGCGGTGAGGGCAAGGGGTCCGGGCGCTCGGTTTCCGGCGTCGACCTCGGCGTTTCGGTGCAGAGGTTGGCGGCGGAGGGCTTGCTGGTCAAGGGGGGCGGGCACCGGATGGCGGCCGGGCTGACCGTGAAGGAAGACAAGCTCGAGGCGGCCATGGCGCGTCTCTCGGACCTGCTGGCCAAGCAGGGCGCGGGCAGCGGCGGGCCGAGGGATTTGCGGCTCGACGGCATGTTGATGCCCGGAGCGGCGAGCCTGGAGCTTCTGGAAGCGCTTGAAAAGGCCGGACCTTTCGGCCAGGGCGCTCCGGGTCCCAAGTTTGCCATTCCCGACGCGCAGATCGGGTTCGCCAAACAGGTTGGCAGCGGGCATCTGAAGATTTCCGCGAATGACGGCCTTGGCGCGCGGCTCGATGGTATCGCCTTCGGGGCCTTCGATGGGCCGATGGGGACTGCCTTGATGAATCACGGTGGCAGGCGCTTTCACCTGGCCGGACGACTCGACGTCAACGAGTGGGGTGGGCGGCGTTCGGTGCAGCTTTTGTTGGAGGATGCCGCGCCCGCACACTGACCGCGCCGGGATCGCGGCTTTCAAAAGGCTGATTTTCAAGGGAAAATATTATCCGAAGCGGGGTGTCGAAAAAACTTCGCCGAAAGCCGAAAAAGTTGAAATTTCCGCTTGCAAGGGAGCGGCGCTTTTCATAGAAACCGCCTCACGCCGCAGGGTTGGACACGCTGCCAACGACGCGGCGGACACAGAGTGGCCCGTTCGTCTATCGGTTAGGACGTCAGGTTTTCAACCTGAAAAGAGGGGTTCGACTCCCCTACGGGCTGCCACTTCTTCCTCTCAACATACTTCCGAATGAATGGCACGTTTCGAATTGCGTTTCTTCGAGCGTCGCAATTGGCAGGCCCTTTCGGACAATCCGGACGGCAGTGTCTTCCGCCGTTTCGCTGGCTTCGCTGGATACGGACGCGTGATTTGGAACCCCGGCGGTAATCCGGCGTTGTTTCGGAATATCAGCGCGTTGCGGGGCGTGTCGCAGGGAGCATGCCGGGCAGACCGTGCTCGGTGTTGACGGCGTCATTCCAATATTATGCCGCGGCTGGTTTCGCGCGGAGATTGCGCTGGTTGGCCGCTGTCCGGGTGGCCTTTTATTCCGGTTTCTTCCAGATCGACACCAGTGCACTCGACAGCAATTCCTCGTCGCTGTAGTCGCGCAATTCCCCTGATTTCCGCAATTCCGCAAGTGCGGTCCGCTGTTCCGCCGGGGCGTCCTCGATCAGGATATGATTGACGCCGGGCCAAGTGCGGTCAAAGGATTCGCGGTAGTCTGCGAGGCGGATTTCATTGAGGTAGCTATTGGGCCTGACCTTGTCCCGGTGTTGCGGGCGCAGGTGTGACCAGAAGGGAATCTCATCCCGGTTCCCGGAAAAGATCCGGGTATCGTGAATTCCGGAATCGCAGGTATAAAGATGGGTGATGATATGCGCCACGCCGCCGGGCCTCAGGACCCTGGCCACCTCGGCCATGACCTGTTCCGGGTCGGGTATATGCTCGAAGACGGAACGGGACACGACAACATCCATGCTGTTGTCTTCAAAGGCCATTTTCGACGCGTCCATGCACATGATCCGACCCTGCCGCGCCGGGATGTCGAGCTGCCGGCACATTTCGCGATCAAAGCGACGGTCGAGTCCGAGGGCGCGGCGCCCGAATGTCTTTATGGCGCGCGGCACACCGCGATTGCGCAGGTCGTCCAGGAGACCGGCCACGATATTCTGGCGTTGAATCGGTTCGATATCGATTCCGATATAGCGATTGCGCGTTGCGAAATAGTATTGATACGGCGATGTCTGTCCTGGACCGATTTCAAGGACGTCCATATCGGACACCGGGCAGCCAAGACGTGCGACGATTTCTCTTTCCGCGTCCGTCATCTTTTCGATGAGGTTTGTGATGCGGCCACGCATGCCGACGGAGTTCATGACATAGAGGTCACGCAGCTCGCAGAGGCTCAAGCCCTTGAGATATGTGGCCAATCGTACCTCCTTCACGCGGTCGGTTGCGGGTATCATATCCGGGTTTTCGCTGCAAGGCGCACGGGTCGGGGACGGTTGGCCGCTTCGTTTTGGCGCCGAAATTGGTTAACAGCCGCGTGACGTGCCGGTTTGGTTGGCATTTTGTTGATGTGGCGAACGACGGTTGATCAATGGCGCGGTGGGGCGGAGCGGCCAGATGGTGTGGCTGGACCGCGTGCTGTCCCCGAGGGATTGACTGGGCATGCCGCCGCATCATGGCATTGAGCCTGGTTTGGTGCGGGTCCGTGCGAGTTTTGTATGGATTACCCACTGGCGAACAGGAGGCGCTGCGTCAGGCTGTCGTCGTCCAGTCCATCGCGGTGAACGCCTCGCGGAACGCGAAGCGGGCGAGGTGCTTGTCGATGATGTGATGCGCCTTCGTGGCGTCCTCGGCGTTCGTCAGCTCGAAGTGGCAGGTCAGCAGGCCGTCCGTTGCGCTCAGGCGGGCGGTGCCGAGGCCGAAGCTGATCGCGCCCTCGGTTTCGGTGAAGTCTACTTCGGTCTTGTGGGCGAAATGCTTGCAGAGTTGTTGCAGGTACTTGCTGGCGTTGGGGGTGGCGAAGGTGCCGGTCTCGGTGGTCATGGAATCTATCCTGATTGTTTGTGTCAGGATATGCGCGCGCAATTGGGTGGTGCAAGGGGGATTGGCGTGCGTGAATGCACAGGGGGTCTGGCGGTATCGGGCGACGGTTTGCGCTGTGTCGAGCGTAGGATACCCTTGGTCGGGAGGCCCCGGCTCGGGGGATGAGCAGGCTGCCAGCGCCAAGCCCGACCTCGGGGTGGGCTTCGAATGATGTCTCAGGCGAACCACCGCTGCCGCCTCTGCCTCGCTCTCGTGATATGGACCTTCGCAGGAAAGCCCTCCCCCGGGGGGAGGTCGGGCTCGGCGCTGGCGCGCCGGGAGCGGAACGGTGAGGGCTGGGGCTGAAACTTCCGCTGTAGAAAGACAAAGCCCCGCAGTCGCTTGCGGGGCTTCGTTTGTTTCAGGGTCTATCCGGGGCTCCGCCCGTTCGGGCCTGAAACGCTCCACTGGAGCGTTTCCAAGACGGCCCTCACCCCAGCGCGTCGTTGCAGCGTTTGCAGGTGCCCGGGTGCTGGTGTTGGCCGACGTCCGGCAGGAACTTCCAGCAGCGCTGGCACTTCTCGCCCTCGGCCTTCTCGAAGACCACGCCGACGCCTTCGATCTCCGGCATCCGGAAGGCTTCGGCGGGGGCAGGATCGGCGGTCAGGTTGACGTCCGAGGTGATGATGATGTCCTCGAAGTCGACGGACTTCAGAGCCTCGAGCATCTCGGCGGGCACATGCACCACCGGGGCAGCCTCCAGAGACGCCCCGATGACCTTCTCCGTGCGCTGGACTTCCAGCGCGGCGGTGACGGCGCGGCGGGCGCGGCGGATGGTCTGCCATTTGCTCGCAAGCGCGGGGTTGAGCCAGTCCGCCGGGGTCTCGGGGATGTCGGTCAGGTGCACGGAGCTGTCCTCGCCCGGAAAGCGCTCGAGCCAGACTTCTTCCATGGTGAAGACGAGGATCGGCGCGAGCCAGGTCGTCAGGCGGTGGAAAAGGATGTCCATGACGGTGCGCGCGGCGCGGCGGCGGTGCGTGTCGCCGTCGCAATAGAGCGCATCCTTGCGGATGTCGAAGTAGAAGGCCGAGAGGTCCAGCGTGCAGAAGTGGAAGATCTGGGAGAAGACGCCTTGGAAGTCGTACTTCGTATAGCCCTCGCGCACGGTCTTGTCGAGTTCGGCGAGCCGGTGCAGGATATACTGCTCCAGCTCCGGCATGTCCTGCGGCTCGACCTTCTGGCTGTCGTCATAGTGGGCGACGGCGCCGAGCAGGTAGCGCATGGTGTTGCGCAGGCGGCGGTAGCTGTCCGCCACGCCCTTGAGGATCTCCGCCCCAATGCGCAGGTCTGCGGTGTAGTCGGACTGCGCGACCCAAAGACGCAGGATGTCCGCGCCATACTGCTTCGTGACGTCCTCCGGGGCGACGGTGTTGCCCAGCGATTTGGACATCTTGTTGCCCTTTTCGTCGAGGGTGAAGCCGTGGGTGAGCACGCCGCGATAGGGCGCGCGGCCCTTGGTGCCGCAGGCTTGCAGCATGGAGGAATGGAACCAGCCGCGATGCTGGTCCGTGCCTTCGAGGTAGAGGTCGGCGATGCCGTCCTTGGCGCCGTCCTCGCGGTCACGGAGTACAAACGCATGGGTTGAGCCGGAGTCGAACCAGACGTCGAGGATGTCGAAGACCTGTTCGTAGTCGTTCGGATTGACGATATTGCCGAGGAAACGCTCCTTGGCGTTCTCCTGATACCAGGCATCCGCGCCTTCGGCTTCGAAGGCTTCGGCGATGCGCTGGTTCACTTCCTCGTTGCGCAGGAGGAAATCGGGATCGGTCGGCAGGGCACCTTTCCTGACGAAGCAGGTGAGCGGCACGCCCCAGGCGCGTTGGCGCGAGAGCACCCAGTCCGGGCGGGCTTCGATCATCGAATAGAGGCGGTTGCGACCGGTCTGCGGCGTCCATTCGACGAGCTGATCGATGGAGGTCAGGGCGCGTTCGCGGATGGTCTTGCCATAGGTGTCCTGCCCGTCGCCGACGGGACGGTCGATGGCGGCGAACCACTGGGGCGTGTTGCGGAAGATCACCGGGGCCTTGGAGCGCCAAGAGTGCGGGTAGCTGTGGGAGATGCGGCCCCGGGCGATCAGACCACCGACTTCGACCAGCTTGTCGATCACGGCGGCGTTGGCCTTGCCCTCCTTGCCCTTGTGATCAAAGACTCTGAGGCCCGCAAAGAGCGGGACGTGCGGCAGGAATTCGGAGTCCTCGCCGACGTTGTGCGTCATGCGGTCCATCCAGCCACGCTTGACGAAGCACTCGTAGTCGTCCGCGCCGTGGGAGGGCGCGGTATGCACGAAGCCGGTGCCTGCGTCGTCGGTGACATGCTCGCCGTCGATCATCGGCACATCGTAGTCCCAGAAGCCATCCGCACCGTCGAGATTGCGGAAGGGGTGGGCGAGGGTGAGGGAGGCAAGCTCCTGAGCTTCGACGCTCCGAAGACGCTTCCACTGGCCTGCTTCGAGACGGGCCTTGGTCAGGACTTCCTCCGCGAGATTGTCGGCAAGGACGTAGGTGTCCCCGACCTTGACCCAGGACTCTTCGGGTGTGCCGGTCACTTCGTAGAGGCTATAGGCGATGGCGGGGTTGAAGGCGACGGCCTTGTTGGACGGGATGGTCCAGGGGGTCGTGGTCCAGATGACGACGCGGGCGTCGAGCAGCCCGCTCGGCGGTACGACGCCCGGGACGGTATCCACCAGGCAAGAAACGACTTTAAACGGCACCCAGATCGTGTGCGACTTGTGGTCGTGGTATTCGATCTCCGCCTCGGCCAGAGCGGTCTTCTCGACCGGCGACCACATCACCGGCTTCGAACCTTGGTAGAGCGTGCCGGTCATCAGGAACTTCATGAATTCCTCGGCGATGACGCGCTCGGCGTGGAAGTCCATGGTCAGGTAGGGCTTTGGCCAGTTACCGGTGACGCCGAGGCGCTTGAACTCGGAGCGCTGCACGTCGATCCAGCCCTCGGCGAACTTGCGGCATTCCTGCCGGAAGTCGATCACCGGAACCTCGTCCTTGTTCTTGCCTTGTCTGCGGTACTGCTCCTCGATCTTCCACTCGATCGGCAGGCCGTGGCAGTCCCAGCCGGGGATGTAGCGGGCGTCATGGCCGAGCATCTGCTGGGAGCGGACGATGAAGTCCTTCAGCACCTTGTTCAGCGCATGGCCGATGTGCAGGTTGCCGTTGGCGTAAGGCGGGCCGTCGTGCAGGACGAAATCGGGGCGCGGCGTGCCGGAGGCCGCGGCGGCGGCAGCCTTGTCGCGCAGGCGGTCATAGATGCCGAGCTTTTCCCAGCGGTCGAGCCAGCCGGGCTCGCGCTGCGGCAGGCCGGCGCGCATGGGGAAATCGGTCTTCGGCAGGGAGAGCGTGTCTTTGTACTCGGGCGTATCGGCGCACATCTGTGGCGTCCTTCGGATAGTCTTGGGATGTCAGGGGGTGTGGGCGGCGCGAAAGTCCATACGCCTTGTCCCGGCGGCTCGTCTGGTCAGAGCGCCGGGCATGTAATTCGAATGATGATCAGGTGCCGTTTCATCATGCGCGCCTTTTAGCGCTGCTTGGCGGCGGCGTCCAGCCCGGCGGAGGCCTGCCGATGCGCGGCGGAAAGGCGCGTGCGCTGCGCGTGCTGCGAGTGCGAAAGGCGGGAACCTGCGCAGGGCGGCGGGCGGTTTCGGTGGGGTTTGGCCCATGCCCGGGGAGCCATGGATCCGGGGACGACAGGGCCGCGTTTGCAGGGCATGAGTGATCCCGCACCGGCGCCTTGAAGCGGGCGGTGCCCCTTGATGAAAGGAGAGCCATCATGGCCTACGAAGCAAGAGACCCCTATGTGACGAAGCCCCGGCCGAGCGTCTCGGTCAACCCCGACCATCGTGACCCGGTGCACGACCGCGTGCCGCCTGCACGGCGCGGCATGGGATCGGTGATCGGCCTTGCGGCAGCCATCTTTGCCATCCTTGCGCTGATCGTGATCGCCTTCTTCGGCACCACCGAGCAGGTCGATCCGGCGCGGGTGCAGGACCCGGCGGCGAGCGCCCCGATGAGCGCCCCGGCAGACGACGCGGCGCCTCCGGCTCCGGTGGAGCAGACAGCCCCGGCGACCGGGGGCGAGATCAGCCCGGCGGAACCGGCACCGGCTCCGGCACCGGCCCAATAAGGCGCGGTTACGCGCACATGGACACGTCGGAGGCCGGGGCGGAGCGCCCCGGCCTTTTTTCATGGGCGCGGACGTAAGCTGCGGCTTTGCGTCCCTTGCGTCCCGGCACGCCTGCGGATCAGACTGGCGGCAAGGAGACCTGCCATGACCAACCCCGCGATGCCACCGAAGTTCGAGATTACGCGGGACGAGATTACCCGCGTGGTCGCCGCCTTCTACGCGGCGGTGCGGGTGCATCCCGGGCTCGGACCGGTGTTTGCGGTGCATGTAACCGACTGGCCGTCGCACGAAGCCAAGGTGGCCGATTTCTGGGCCAACGCGATCCTGCACGAACGCTCCTATGACGGGAATCCGGTGGCGGTTCACCGGGATGCAGGGAACGTGCGGCCGGGGATGTTCGATGCCTGGCTGGGGCTGTTCGACAGCGTGCTCAGGCGGGAATTGCGGCCGGAGCAGGCCGAAGCCTGGTCGGCGCTGGCGCATCGGATCGGGCGATCGCTCCGGGCCGGGGTGGTGGAGAAGATGCGGGGACCGGACGGGGTTCCGATCCTGCGGTGAGGGGTGCCGATTTCTTTTGAAGAAATCGGACCGGAAATTTTCCAAATTTCCGGGTGCGGCGAGGGAGTGCGACGGTGCGCATAGCGGTGGCAGGGGCGGGGATCGGAGGCCTTGCAGTGGCGGCAGGGCTGGCGCAGGCGGGGCATGCCGTCACCGTCTTCGACCAGTTCGACGCACCCGCACCAGTGGGGTCCGGGCTGGTGATCCAGCCGGTGGGCCTTGCCGTGCTGGAGCGGCTCGGGGCGAGCGCTGCGGCGCTGGCGCAGGGCAACCGCGTGGTGCGGATGCTTGGCCACGAGGCGGCGAGCGGGCGACCGGTGCTGGATGTCTCCTACGTCTCGAAACGGCGCACACGGTTCGGGCTGGCGATCCACAGGGCGGCGTTGTTCGACGCCTTGCTTGGCGTGGTGCAGGCGTCGGGCGTCGAGATTGCGGCGGGGCGGCGGGTGGTTTCGGCCTCGGAGGGCTTCGTGCGGTTCGATGGTGGGCAGGACGGGCCGTTCGACATGATCGTCGACGCCTGCGGCGCGGGCTCGCCCTTGTCGCCACTCAAGGCGAAGGCGCTGGGGTATGGCGCGCTGTGGGCGACGGTGGACTGGCCGCAGACGGACTTGCCGCGCGATGAACTGAGGCAGGTCTATCGCAGGGCGGACCGGATGCTGGGTGTCCTGCCGATCGGCACGGTGCCGGGGCAGGTGGGCAAGAAGGCAGCGATTTTCTGGTCCTTGCCCCGGGGTGGCCATGACGGCTGGCTCAAGCGCGGAGTCGCGTCGTGGCGGGAGGAGGCCATCGCGCTCTGGCCCGCCTACGCGCCCTTTGCCGCGCAGATCACCGATCCGGGCCAGATGACCATGGCGCGGTACTCGCACGGCACTCTGGCGAAGCCGTTCGGCAAGGGGATCGTCCACATCGGAGACGCCGCGCACCGGGCCTCGCCGCAGCTGGGGCAGGGGGCGAACATGGCCTTGCTGGATGCCTCTGCGCTGGTGCGGGCGCTGGAGGTGGCGCGGGGGGATGTCGACCTCGCTGCGCTGCATTATGCCCGGGCGCGGCGCTGGCATGTCTGGGGATACCAGGCGATGAGCCGGGCGTTCACGCCGCAATATCAGTCGGATAGCCGGGTACTTCCGGTGCTGCGGGACCGGGTCCTGTTCCCGCTGTCACAACTGCGACCGATCCCTTCGGTGCTGACGCGGCTGGTCTGCGGCGACCTGTTGCCGCCGTCGGGGTCGTTGCCGGGGTGAGCCGGGTCAGGGCTTCGCCCGGGTCTGCAGCCATCGGTTCAGCCAGGCGAGGCCCGCGAGGGACAGGCCGAGCAGCAGGAAAGAGAACACCCGGACGAGGCCCGAGAGACCCGAGATGTCGATCAGGAAGACCTTCGCCACGGCGAGGCCGATGACGATCAACCCGGCGCGGCGGAGCCGGTCTGAGCGTTTCGCCAGTGCCTGATAGAACAGCGCCGCCCCGGTGAGCAGGAGCGCGACGGTGTAGCTGTAGAGTTCCGGCTGCGTGACGCCTTCAGTCAGGCGCATGGCGGTGCCGCCCTGCCAGAAGTGACGGATCGTCAGCGCCGCCCAGAGCGTGCCAAGCGCGACGGCGAGGCCCGCAAGGGTGAGGCGCAGGGCTTTGGGCTGATCCGTCAAGCGGAGCGCGCCGAGGGCGAGGACCAGTGCAGGCATCAGGTAGGCCGGGATCAGCGTGTTGAGGAGGGGCAGGCCGAGGACGGTTTCATTGCTTATCAGGGGGTTGCGGTCCGTAACGGCCAGCAGCAGCAGCCCGGCGGCGATGAGGCCGAACAGCGAGGCTAGGCCGATGCGGACATAGGCCGTCCAGCCGCCAAGCTGGAGCCGTTGCACCTGGGCCAGCGCCACGCCGATCCAGATCGTCGCCATCAGGCCATGGCCCCAATGGGTGTCCGTATCCGCCAGCGGGTCGGCCAGCTTGATGGCGTGGTAGAGCGTGAGGCTGAGGGTCATGCCTGCGGTGGACCATGCGGCGGAGGAGAGAAAGAGTTTGGGCGTCAGCCTTTCGCGGGTTTGCAGGAGCCGTTGGGCGGCGAGGAGCGCCGCGAGGGTGCCGCCGTAGGCGAGCAGCATTTGCAGGAAACTGGTTCGCGTCGCCCAGTCGAGACCGGGATCGAGCGTGAGGCGCAGCCCGAGCGCGACCACCCCGGCGGCGATGTAGGCCCCCATCAACGGCAGATCGAACCGCCGGTCGAGCGCGGCGGCGGCGGTGACGGTGACGGCAAGGGCGAGGGTCAGCGCGGTGGAGGTCAGGATGATCGCCAGCGCGAAGGCGAGGCAGGCGAGGGCGGAGAGCACCGGGAGGGCGATGCTGGCCTTGTCCTGCGGGTTCTGGCGGGCGAGGCGTTCGGCCATGAGCGTCATCAGGGCCGCAAGCGCGAGGCCGTGCAGCGCCCAGGGGTATGCTCCGATGAGATCCGCGGGTTGGCGCGTTGCCTCGAGCAGCAGGCCGGCGAGCGGCGCGGTGAGCGCGGCGGCCCCTGCCCAGAGCGTCCGGTTCTCTGCTCCGCGCAGGGCACGCCAGGCGAAGGTCAGGGACAGGATCGTGGCCAGCGCGAGCATTCCGGTGATGTCGAGGGGCATGCGAGTCTCGGTCTGGGTCGCTGCGGTTTCGAGATGGGTGTAGAGGCGAGAGAAGATCGGGCTGTTCAGCCCCCGGTCTGCGCAGATCGCGACGACACCGGCGGTTGGCAGAAGGGCGTGGTCCTGCAAGGCCAGGGCCTTCAGCGACCATAGGGCATAAAGCATGCCAAGCGCGGTCAGCAGGGTAAGCGCCCCCCATGTGGAGGCGAGGCTGTGACCGGCGATCAGCAGAGAGGTGACGAGGGCAGCAGCGAGGGTGCCGAGCGAGAGGAAGACCGGGAAGATCGGTTTTTTGCCCTTGCGGACAAGAGCTTCCGCGAGGCAGGGGCCTTGGTGGTCCGGAGTCAGGCTGCGGGCCGGGATCAGCGTGGCGAGAATGGTGAGGACGGCGGCAAAGGCGGCGAAGGTCAGGCCGGTTTCATCCGTCGTTGGCAGACCCGCGACCAACAGCCATGCCGCGCCGGTGGCGAGAATGACCGAGAGCACTGATATCCACGCCCAGCGGCGCAGCGTGTCGATGCCAAGACCGAGGGCGGCAAGGATGAGGAAATAGGCGAAGAGCAGCTGCGGCGTATCGGTCTCGCCCCCGACGAGAAAGGGCGCGGCCATGCCGCCGATCAGGCCGATGGCGGCAAGCAGCGGGCCGTGCCGCCAGCCCAGCGTGAGACCGCCGAGAGCGGTGACGAAGAGCAGGAGAAGGGCCGGGGTGGGGGCGATCAGATCGTAGAGCATCCGCGCCGCAACGATCCCGCCGAAGAGCGAGACAAGCCCCGCGCCGGAGAGAACGGAAGGCAGGTAAGCGGTTGAACTGGCTTCGGAATCGCCGTAGCGGCGGCGGATTACCTCGCCCCCCGCGATGAGCAGCGCGCCGAAGGCGAGCGCGGCGGCGACGCGGGCTGCCGGCGGCAGCAGGCCGTTTTCGATGCCGTATTGCACGAGGAACAGCCCGGCGAGCGCGAGGGAGGCGGCGGCGGCGGCGTAGAACCAGTTTTCCTTGAGCCAGCGGGAGAGGCGGGCCATCTGCGTGGCGAAGAGGGAAGGTTTGTCGGGCTTCGGCTGCGGTTGCGGCCTCGACCGGTCGGTTGCGGGCAGGCCGACCCAGGGCGTGCGGGTTTGCGGCGCCTCAGAAAGAGGTGCGACCGGGGCCACCGTTTGCGGCGCCTCCGCAGGCTGCGGTTCCGGAAATGCAAGGCTTTCCAATGCGTTGACGCGGCGTTTGAGTTTTGCCACGACGATCAGGAGATAAATGATCGTGGACGGAATCGCCAGCAGCGTGGCGAGGATCAGGGCAATGATGGCGTCGTCATTCACGGGAAGGACCCTTGCGCAGTTTGGCGCAGGATAGCTGCGCCACGCGGCGGCGTAAGGTCCTTAATTCCCCACCGGTGTCAGGATTTCTCCTTGGAGAACAGCCCGCTGAGAGCGGTGCGGACGATGCCCCGGGTGGACGGGCGCTTGCCTTCAGAGAAGGGCAGCGGGCGGCAGACTTCCATGGCGGCCACGCCGACACGGGCCGTGAGCGCGCCGTTGACGAGGCCCTCGCCAAAGCGGCGGGACAGTTTGCCAAGAAGACCACCACCGAGGATCGGCTCGAGCATGTCGTCGCCCACGGCCACGGCTCCGGTGGCCACCAGGTGGGACATGACCGCGCGGGTGAGGCGGATTGAGCCAAGCGTGCCGGACCGCCCGCCGTAGATTTCCGCAATCCGGCGGATCATCCGCAGGTTAGAGGTGAGCGCGGCCATGACGTCGGCAAGTGCGAGCGGGACGAGGGCGGTGACGGTGGCCACCTGTCGCGCGGCGGCTTCGACTTCGGAGCGGGCGGCGGCGTCGAGCGGACTCAGGAGTTCGTGCTCCGCAAGGGTCAGTAGTGCGCCCGCGTCGAAAACCTCCGCCTCGCGTTCGGCGAGCCGCTCCCGTCCCCAGCGGGTATCGTCGCGGCCCGCGTAGAGGCTTTTGAGTTTGTCCACCGTGGCGCGGGCGGCCTTGATGTCGTCGTTCGCACGGGCACTTTCCGCCGCGTGGTGCAGTGCGTCGATCCGGGCGAGGCGGGCGAAAGCGGAGATTTCCTTGATGGCGATCATCAGGAGTGTGATCACAAACAGAATCATCAGCACCGCAACCGTATATCCGAGGAGCGGAACCGACGCGATCAGGCCGGTGACGTAGTTCCACGCGGCGATGGTGATGAGCGTGCTGACCAGCGTCAGAAGCAGCCGCCAGAACCAGCGGGCGAGGCGTGACGGCTGCCGCGCGGCGAGGGCGGCGGCGGTGGCCATGGCCTGACCCTTGGGCGTCTCCTGAAGGTGCAGATCGGGCACCGGCGGGGCTTCGGAGGGGGAGGGCGCGGTGTCGTCCGGCTCGAGGTCTATCAGGATTGGTCCTTTGGGATCAGGCATTTGACTCTCCTGCGAGCGCGGACCAGACATAGCGGATGTCGGGCAGTCCCTCGTCGTTTGCGGCGCCGTCCGTGCGTTCGGCCTCGGCGAATCCGGCGCGTTCGTAGAAACGCTGCGCGCCGTGGTTGGCCTGAAAGGTCCAGAGTTCGAGGGCGCCCGTTGCGGTCTTGGCGTCGTTCAGAAGCGCGGTGCCGATGGCCCTGCCACGATGGTCCGGGGAAACGTAGAGCGCGTGGACAGTTTTGTGATCACGGGCGAGAAAGCCGCAGGGGCCAGCCGGGGTTTCGGCCAGTGTAACCCAGCCCTTTTCGATCAGATCCCCGGCATGGGCGATGTCCTCGGCCCGGGAATGGACGCGCGGCAGCCAGTCGGCTTCGTCTGTGAAGCTGGACAGGATGGCTCCGAGGCGGAGCGCGTCTCCGGGGTGTGCCGGGCGGAGGGAGACTGTGATCACAGCTTGTCTCCAATCAGAAATTGCGCCGCGCGGTCGAGCCGTATGTGTGGTGGCCCCTCGCCCGGTTTCAGGGTCAGCCTTGCCGGGGCAAAGCGCATGATGCGGTAGTCCTGATCGAGCCATTTTTCGGCACCTTCGCGGGCGGGCGCCAGCAGGTGCGCAGGGTCTTCCGGCAGGGTCCCGGGGTAGAAGGCGGCCTGTTTGCCGCTGTCGAGCAAGGTGCCGCGCACGCAGTCAAGCTCTTGACCGGAATGGGGAATTGTCTGCTCCGTGGTGGCGCGGAGGGCGGCGATGGACATGGCGTCCGTCTGCGCCCCTACGAACCGCGCGCGGTCGCGGGCATCGCGCACCAGCGCCTCCATGATGGCCGTCAGGCGGGGGTGCTGCGTGTGGTGCAGGTGGTCGGCTTTGGTGGCGGCGAAGAGGATTTTTTCGACGCGTTTGCCAAGCAGAAGCTGGCTGAGGAAGGCGTTGGCGCCGGGGCGGAAAGCGGTCAGGATGTCGGCCATCGTCCGGCGCATGTCCTCAACCGCGCGCGGCCCGGCGTGGATCGCCCCAAGAGCGTCGACGAGGACGACCTGCCGGTCGATGCGGGCGAAATGCTGCTTGAAGAAGGGCTGCACGACGCGGGATTTGTACGCCTCGAAGCGCCGCTCCATCTCGCGCCAGAGCGATTTGCGCGGCGGATTCGACTGCGGCGGCAGAGGGGCGAAGGTCAGGACGGGCGAGCCGGCCAGTTCGCCGGGGAGCAGGAAGCGACCGGGCGAACAGTCTGAAAACCCGGCATTTCTCGCGGCATGCAGAGCCTTGGTGTAGGCGTCGGAGAGGACGCGGGCGCGGGATTCGTCAAGCTCTTGCGTCGCGTCTTCGGCCTGCGCCATGGCGACGTACTCCGGCCCTTCCGGCCGCTGCGCCATGCGGTTCAGCATTTCTTCACACCAGTCGGTATAGGACTTCTCCAGAAGCCCGAGGTCCAGCAGCCATTCCCCCGGGTAATCGACGATATCGAGGTGCACGGTCCGCGGGCCTTGCAGGCCGGAGAGCATGCCGTTCGGCCGGACCTTGAGCGACAGGCGCAGCTCGGACACCGCGCGGGTGCTGTCGGGCCAATGCGGGGTGCTCGCGGTGAGCGCACCGAGATGGGATTCGTAGTCGAAACGCGGCAGCGTGTCGTCGGGCTGCGGCTGGAGATAGGCGGCGAGGATGCGGCCTTCGGTCTGGGCGACCAGCTGGGGCATGCGTCCACGATCGAGAAGATTGGCAACGAGGGAGGTGATGAAGACCGTCTTGCCCGCCCGGGACAGCCCGGTGACGCCGAGGCGGATGACAGGATCGAAAAACACGCCGGACACCGTATCCGTGACGTTCTCGACGCTGCGGGAGAGCGTGTCAGCGATGGTTCCCATGATCACGGGTGACTGCCCCTTGGTTCTTGCCTTTGACGGCAAGATAGGCACGGTTTCGCCGAAGGGCCAGAGGCGCGGCGGGAATTGCCTTGGGTCGCGGGGCGGGGTATGGCGCGGGTCATGCCCAGGTATGCCTTGCTCGTGGAATATGACGGACGCCCCTTTGCCGGATGGCAGAGGCAGGCGGACCTGCCTTCGGTTCAGGGGGCGATCGAGGCCGCGCTGGCGAAGCTGGAGCCGCGTGACCACACGATTGCCGCCGCTGGACGCACCGATGCCGGGGTACATGCCCGCGGGCAGGTGGCCCATTGCGATATGGTCAGGGACTGGGAGCCGTTCCGCCTGTCGGAGGCACTGAACTACCATCTGAAGCCCGATCCGGTGGCGATCCGGGGCTGTGTCCGGGTGGCGGAGGACTGGCATGCGCGGTTCTCGGCGGTGGAGCGGCGCTATCTGTTCCGCCTCTTGATGCGCCGGGCACCCGCGACGCTGGAGGACGGCATGGTCTGGCGGGTGAACCATGATCTCGATGTTGCGGCCATGCAGGCCGGAGCGGCATTTCTGATTGGAAACCATGACTTTACTACCTTCCGGTCAGTCATGTGTCAGGCGCAGTCGCCGGTGAAGACGCTGGACGAGATCCGGGTGGAACGGGTTGACGGGTTCGCGGGGCCGGAAGTGCAGTTCTCGCTCCGGGCGCGCTCCTTCCTGCACAACCAGGTGCGCAGCATCGTCGGCACGCTAGAGCGGGTCGGGGCCGGGGCCTGGGCGCCGGAGGACGTGAAACATGCGTTGGAGGTAAGGGACCGCGCCGCCTGCGGACCTGTGTGTCCGCCGTTCGGGTTGTATCTGATGGGGGTTGGTTACCCTGAGGCTGTATTTGCCTGAGTGCTCGCCGCGCAGCACGGTTTACGCCTTGTTTTTATGACTTTACGCCTTGCAGCTCTGCGGTATGATCGGCTTCAGCGGGATGATTTACCCGTATCCGGGGGAACAGGAATGAAGATAATTTTGGCCGCTGTTGCCGCCTTCATGACAGCGAACGCAGCGCAGGCGCTGCCGGTGATTGTAAACGCCGGGTTCGAGGATCCGGCATATTCGGGCACCTTCTCAATTCCGTCGCAGGGCGCTCTGCCGGGGTGGTCCGTTATCGCGGGAAACGTGGAGACGGTGGATGCCTGGACGGCTTCGGAAGGGGTGCGCAGTCTCGATCTGAACGGGGTCAACCCCGGGGCGATTTCGCAGGCGATTTCCGGCTTCGACGTCGGCGCCTCGTACCGGCTGCTCTTCGACATGGGCGGCAACTTCTTTCAGGGGGCGACCTCGCAGACGGCGAGCGTGACCATCGGGGGAACGACGCAGTCCTTCACCTACGTCAAGAAGGCGACGGACACGAGCACCAGTTTCGACTGGGACACCATGACGCTCGATTTCATCGCGACCGGCACGTCACAGACGCTGACCTTCTCGCAGGTGTCCTTTTCGCCCGCAGCCGGGGCGGCGCTGGACAACATCCGGATCGAGGCGCTCTCGGCGGTGCCGTTGCCCGCAACCTTGCCGATGCTTCTGGCTGGGCTGGGGGCCTTCGGGCTCGCCCGGCGGCGCAAACAAGGCTGAGACGACACGGAAGGGCGCCCGCAGGCGCCCTTTTTTGTCCGGTCCGTGCATTTGGCTTGCGTTTTTCCGGGGCAGGCGTAAACACCGCGCCATGATGCAGACCCCGAGAATCCGACGAGCCTGAGCTCTTTTTGCCCTGCGCCCTGCGCATGGCTCTCGCTTTTGCATCCATTCCCCTCTTAAATCCTTGACAGACCACGGGTGCCTTGGCACCCAAATGTCTCCCATCACACGAGGACCGTGACATGATCTCTCCCGTTCTGCCGACCTACGCGCGTGCGCCGCTGCATTTTGTCGAGGGCAAAGGCACCTGGCTGACCGACGAGACGGGCCGACGCTTCCTCGATCTGGGCAGCGGCATCGCGGTGAACGCGCTGGGCCACGCGGCGCCGGAACTGGTGGCGGCGCTGACCGAGCAGGCGAACAAGCTGTGGCACCTGTCCAACCTCTACGAGATTCCGCAGCAAGAGGCACTGGCGCAAAAGCTGGTCGATGAGACCTTTGCCGATACGGTGTTCTTTACCAACTCCGGGACGGAAGCCTGCGAACTGGCCGTCAAGATGGCGCGCAAGTATTGGTACGAAAAGGGAAAACCGGAAAAGGTGGAGATCCTGACCTTTGCCGGGTGTTTCCATGGGCGCTCGTCCGCCGCGATTGCGGCCTCCGGTGCGGTGAAGATGGTGAAGGGCTTCGGGCCGGTGCTGCCCGGCTTTGTGCATCTGCCGTGGGGCGATCACGACGCGCTCGACGCCGCAATAAACGACAACACCGCCGCCATCCTGATCGAGCCGATCCAGGGCGAGGGCGGCATTCGCCCGCTGCCGGATCAGTGCCTGCAGGGGCTGCGCAGGCTGTGCGACGAGAAGGGCATCCTGCTCATTCTCGACGAGGTGCAATGCGGCGTTGGCCGTTCCGGCAAGCTGTTCGCGCATGAATACGCCGGGGTGACGCCGGACATCATGATGGTGGCGAAGGGCATCGGCGGCGGCTTCCCGCTTGGCGCAGTTCTGGCGACGGAAGAGGCGGCGGCGGGCATGGTTGTCGGCACGCATGGTTCGACCTACGGGGGCAACCCGCTGGGTTGCGCGGTGGGTCTGGCGCTGATGAATGTGGTCTCCGAGCCTGCTTTCCTCGAAACGGTCCGTGCCCGCGCCGGGTTCCTGCGGCAGAAACTCGAAGGGCTGGTCGCGGCGCATCCGGACACCTTCGAGAGCGTGCGCGGGGTCGGGCTGATGATCGGTCTCAAGACGAAGCCCGCCCCGGCGGATGTGGTCAAAGCGGGCTATGACGCCGGTGTGATCACGGTCCCGGCGGCGGACAACATCGTGCGCCTGCTGCCGCCGCTGAACATCACCGAAGAGGAAATCGCCGAGGCCATCGACCGTCTGGACAAGGCCGCAACCGCGCTCGAGAGCGCCTGATTTTCCTCATGCTTCCGATATGCCGGGAGTCCGGGGCCTGCGTCCCTGCCTCCGGCCCGATAAAAAGAATAACGATATGAAACACTTCCTGGATATTCACAAAACCGAAGAAGCTCAGCTTCGGCAGATCATCGACAATGCCAAGTCCATGAAAAACGCCCGCAATGGCCGTCCGAAGGCCGCGCCGGATGACGACTTGCCGCTCAAGGACCGCATGGTTGCGCTGATCTTCGAGAAGCCCTCGACGCGGACGCGCGTGTCCTTCGACGTGGGCGTGCGCCAGATGGGCGGACAGACCATGGTGCTGTCCGGCAGCGACATGCAGCTGGGCCATGGCGAGACGATTGCGGACACCGCCCGGGTGCTCAGCCGCTATGTCGACATGATCATGATCCGCACCTTCGACGAGTCGGTGCTGGAGGAGATGGCGGAATATGCCTCCGTGCCGGTGATCAACGGGCTGACCGACCGCACCCACCCCTGCCAGATCATGGCGGACGTGATGACCTTCGAGGAGCATCGCGGGCCGATCAAGGGCAAGAAGGTCGTCTGGTGCGGCGACGGCAACAACGTCTGTGCCAGCTTCCTGCATGCGGCGGGGCAATTCGGCTTCGATCTGACCTTCACCGGTCCGGTGCAGCTCGATCCGGAGATGGAATTCGTCGGCTTCGCCCGCAACAAGGGCAGCAGCGTGGTGATCGAGCGCGATCCGTTCAAGGCGGTGGAGGGCGCGGACCTGGTCGTGGCGGATACCTGGGTGTCGATGCACGACGCGCAATCGGCGCGGGAGCGGCGGCACAACATGCTGCGGCCCTTCCAGGTGAACGAGAAGCTGATGGAGGCGGCGGGCAAGGACGCGCTGTTCATGCACTGCCTGCCTGCGCATCGCGGCGAGGAAGTGACCTCCGAGGTGATGGACGGGCCGCAATCGGTGATCTGGGACGAGGCGGAGAACCGCCTGCACGCCCAGAAGGCGATCATGCGCTGGTGTGTCGGCGGCTGAGCCTAGAACACCATCCGCGTAAACCACGCGATCGCGGTGAGCCAGAACAGGGGCACCGCGATCAGCACCGTGCCCCAGGCCAGCGGTACGCCGGGATGCGCGGCATGGCGCAGGTGCGTGCCGTGGCTGCGAAACTGATAGGGCGCGAGCCCGCCGCGCGGCGGGCGTCCGATGGCCGAGCGTTCGAAACGGGTTTCAGGCATGGCAGTCTCCTATGGCCCCGACGGCGCGAGCGATACCACGCCGCCTCTTAAGGCCGGGCTAAGACAGTAGGGCCTTGCCAAGGCGCACCGGCGGACTAGCCTGATCTTTCCAAACAGAAAGGAAAGCCCCGATGACGGCACCGACGATCGGCCTGTATGGCCTGGGCACCATGGGGGCGGCGCTGGCGCTCAACATGGCGGAGAAGGGCGTGTCCGTGCAAGTCGCCAACCGGACGGCCTCTGCCGTGTTGCGGTTCATGGACCGGGCTGGATCGCTGGCGGAGAATATTCAGGGGCATCAGACGCTTGGCGGGTTGATCGCCGGTTTGCCCGCGCCGCGTCTGCTGGTGGCAATGATCCCCTCGACAGCGCCGATGGACGGGTTTCTGGACGATGTGATCGGCCAGTTGTCGCCGGGCGACACGGTGATCGACGCCGGCAATGCGGATTTTCACGACACCCGGCGCCGGGCGGCGCGGCTGGCGGAGCATGGGCTGCATTTCGTCGGACTGGGCGTGTCTGGCGGCGAGGAGGGCGCGCGGCACGGGCCGTCGATGATGATGGGCGGCAGCCCGGAAAGCTGGGCCGGGCTGGAGCCGATCCTGACGCGCATCGCGGCGAAGCATGGGGAGGATCCCTGTGTGGTGCGCTGTGGTCCCGATGGGGCAGGGCATTTCGTCAAGACCGTGCACAACGGCATCGAATACGCGGATATGCAAATGATCGCAGAGGTTTATGATCTCCTGCGGTTTGGGGGCGGACGCGATGTACGGGACGTCAGTGCGATATTCAAGGACTGGAACGCGGGGCGGCTGGAGAGCTACCTGATGGAGACCACCGGCGAGGTGCTCTCCTATGCCGATGCGCCGACCAACCTGCCGTTCATCGACCTGATCGAGGACAAGGCGGGGCAGAAAGGCACCGGGCGCTGGACCGTGATTGAGGCGGTACGGCTCGGTCAGAGCGCGTCGATGATCGAGGCGGCGGTCGCCGCGCGGGCGTGGTCTGCGGAGAAGGCCCTGCGCGGCGTGGTGGAGGAGACGTTCGGCGCGGATCGGGCGGATCTGGACCTCGACGTGGGGCTTCTGGAGCAGGCGATGCTGGCGGCGCGGGTGTTGGAGTATGCGCAGGGGTTCCGCATTCTGGCGGCGGCCTCGCAGGAATACGACTGGGGCCTCGATCCGGTGCGCATCGCGCAGATCTGGCGGGCAGGGTGCATCATCCGGGCGCGTCTTCTGGATGACATTGCGGAGGCCTTGGCGGAGGAGCCGCCGGAAGGGCAACTCTTCCTCGCGCCGCGCTTTTCCGGTGTGCTGATGCAGGGCATCCCGGCCCTGCGGGAGGTGGTGACGCGGGCAGCGGAGGCGGGCTATGCCACGCCGGTGCTCTCCGCGGCCTTGACGTTTTGGGATGTCCTGCGGCAGGGGCGCGGGACGGCGTCCCTGATCCAGGCACAGCGCGATTTCTTCGGCCGTCACGGGTTTGAAAGGACCGACCAGGACGGCGATTTCCACGGACCTTGGTGGAAATAGTCTACGTTCCCCGAGGCTTGGCCCGCAGCGTCGGATCAGCCTCGCGCGGGTCTTCGGGCCAGGGGTGGCGCGGGTAACGCGCGCGCATGTCCTTGCGCACGTCGGCATAAGAGCCGTCCCAGAACCCGGGCAGGTCCATGGTGGTCTGCACCGGGCGATGCGCGGGGGAGAGCAGGGTGACTTTCAGGGGCGTCTTTCCAACCATCGGGTGGGTGGTCTGGCCGAAGAGTTCCTGAAGCCGCAGTTCGATTTCCGGGTGCTCGCCGGCGTAGTCGATGGGGATCTGCCGCCCGAGCGGTGTGGTGAAATGGGCTGGAACGGCGCGGTCGAGTGCCTGCATCTGGTCCCAGTCCAGCATAGCGCGGAGCGCGGGCAACGGGTCGAACTTCTTCCAGTCAGCGGCGGTGCGGACGCCGGACAGGTAGGGCAGGAGCCAGTCTTCCAGCGTCTCCATGAGCGCCTCCGGGCCCATGTCCGGCAGATCGTGACCCGCGTCGCGGGCGAGGGCGACGCGGGCGGTGAAGCGGCGGGCGGCATCCGTCAGGTTCAGGCCCAGATCGCGCACGCCGTCCAGCATGGCGCGGGACAAGGCCGCGTCCGGCGCGTCTTTCCAGAGGCGGTCCCCCAGGGCGATGGCCCCGAGGCGCTCCTGCTGGCGCGCGACGACGCGGCGTTCGCGTTTCGACCATTCGATGGTGTCTTGCCATCGGATCTGATCGGAAAAGAGCCCGCGCAGGGCGCTTTCCGTGATCTCGATGGCCTGTCGGATCTTTGCCTCGCGGGGGTTGCCGTCGGTGTCGGTGACGACGATGAGGCGGGCGTTTGCGAGGCTGTCGGACTCGTCCATGACCGCGCCCTTTCCGCCTGACAACTGATAGCGTGGGGCATCCCCTTTGCGGCGCAGGCCAATGCGGTCCGGATAAGCCAAGGCGGCCATTTCCGCGGGGCTAAAATTCCCGCCATGAGATTTTACAAGTTTTTCAAGGCGTTTCGCCTCTGTCTTGATGTTTTGAACGACATTTCGATTCACGGGCCACGGGCGGCGTTCCGCGAAGGCACGTGGATCGCGGATCGCTTCCAGTCGGAAGGCAATGTCTGTGGATGCTTTCGTAAGTGGATCGCGTTCGGACAAGAGACTTGCCAATATAGCTGCTTTTGAACCGGAAGTTTGCAGCATATGGGCAAGGCGGGCGTGAAGAGGAATCCGCGCGAGGTCCCTTCCGTGGGCGGTAATCCGGTGGTTTTCGTCCAAAGCGCCGAGCATGCGCAGGAGCGCCTGAGCCTCGGAAAACGCGCCGGAGGGCGGTTTTGTGAGGAACGGAAGCTCTGAGGGATCGGCGCCCCATTGCGCCAGTTCGAGCGCCAAGCCGGAGAGGTCCGCCGCCTCTATTTCTGCTGGAGGATAGGGACTTAGCGCGCCTTCTTCACCTTTCGTCCAAAGTCGGTAGGCCGTGCCTTCGGCGACGCGTCCGGCGCGGCCCGCGCGTTGGGTCGCTTCGGCCTTGGTCACGCGTTCGGTCACGAGGCGGGACATGCCGGAGCCGGGATCGAAGCGGGCGCGGCGGGATTTGCCGCCATCGACGACGACGCGGATGTCCTCGATGGTGAGGGAGGTTTCGGCGATTGAGGTCGCGAGGACGACCTTGCGCCCGGTGGTTTCGGGGCGGATCGCGGCGCGCTGGTCGGCGAAGGGCATGGCGCCGAAGAGCGGGCGCAGGACGGCGTCCATTGGCAGGCGGTTTTTTAGGAGCGCCTCGGTGCGGCGGATCTCGCCTTCGCCGGGGAGGAAGGCGAGAAGGCCGCCTTCGGTCTCCGAATAGGCCTGCGCGATGAGGTCCGCCATGGCGTGATCGAAGCGGGTGGTCTTTGGCAGGGGCTTGTCGAGCCAGCGGGTCTCCACCGGGAAAGCGCGGCCTTCGGAGGTGAGGATCGGGGCCTGCATGAGGTCGGCGACGGGCTGGGCGTCCAGCGTCGCGGACATGGCGAGCAGGATCAGGTCGTCGCGCAGCGCGCCTGCGATTTCGAGGCAGAGGGCAAGGCCGAGATCGGCGTTCAGGCTGCGCTCGTGAAATTCGTCGAAGATCACCGCGCCGACGCCGGGCAGTTCGGCGTCAGACTGGATCATGCGGGTCAGGATGCCTTCGGTGACGACTTCGATCCGGGTTGTCTTGCCGACCTTGGATTCGCCGCGGATGCGGTAGCCCACGGTCTGCCCCGGCTCCTCGCCCAGCGTCTCGGCCATGCGCTGCGCGGCGGCGCGGGCGGCGAGGCGGCGGGGCTCGAGCATGAGGATCCTGCCCTTGGTCAACCCCGCATCGAGCATCGCGAGCGGCACGCGCGTCGTCTTGCCCGCGCCGGGAGGTGCTTGCAGGACGGCACGGCCGTGGCTGCGCAGGGCTGCGATGAGATCCGGCAGGGCGGCGTCGATGGGCAAGGCTTGGGTCATGCGGCGCTTATGCGTCAGGGGCGGGCGCTTTGGAAAGGGGGGGGGGGGGGGGGGGGGGGGGCGCCCGCGGCGCGGCCGCCCCGGGGGGGGGGCGGGGGGGTTTTTGGGGGGGGGGGGGGCCCCGCCCCCCCCACCCCCGGTGCTCCGCACGGAGGTATTTGGGGACCAAAGAAGCGGTGGTTGCGCGAACATCGGCCGCGGCTTCTGGACATTCCGTTTCGCGCGGGGGAAGAGTCCGGCCATGGATATGGAAGAGATGTCACAGCGGATCCTGGCCGGGGAGCGGCGCGCGCTGGCGCGGGCGATCACGCTGGTCGAATCGGGACGCGCGGATCATCGGGCGCAGGCGACGGCCTTGCTGGAGCACTTGCGCGGGCATGGGCGCGAGGCTTTGCGGATCGGGCTTTCGGGAACGCCCGGGGTGGGCAAGTCGACCTTCATCGAGGCGTTTGGCTGCCTGTTGACCGGGCAGGGCCTGAAGGTCGCCGTTCTGGCGGTCGATCCGAGTTCGGCGCGGTCGGGCGGGTCGATCCTGGGCGACAAGACGCGGATGGAGCGGCTGGCACGCGATCCGAATGCCTTCATCCGTCCCTCGCCGTCGCAATCCCAACTCGGCGGTGTGGCGCGGCGGACGCGCGAGGCAATCGACCTTTGCGAGGCGGCGGGCTTCGACGCGGTGCTGATCGAGACGGTCGGCGTGGGCCAGTCGGAAACGATGGTCGCGGAGATGGCGGACCTGTTCCTGCTTCTGCTTGCGCCTGCGGGCGGCGACGAGCTGCAGGGGGTGAAGCGGGGCATCATGGAGATGGCGGACATCCTTCTTGTCAACAAGGCGGACGGTGATCTGAAGTCCACGGCGATCCGGACCTGTGCCGATTATGCCGGGGCGCTGCGTCTGCTCAGGAAGCGTCCGCAGGACCCACAGGGCTTCCCCAAGGCGATGACGGTTTCGGCGGTCGAACAGTCCGGACTGGAGCAAGCCTGGGGCGAGATGCAGGCGCTGGCGGACTGGCGGCGGGAGCACGGCCATTTCACGCAACGCAGGGCGGCTCAGGCGCGGTACTGGTTCGAGGCGGAAGTGCGTGAGGCGATTCTCGCAAGGCTCAAGCGCGAGCCGGTGAAAGGCGCGATGACGGCGCTGGCCGGGCAGGTCGAGGACGGTCATCTCAGCCCGGCGGCGGCGGCGGATCAGCTGATGCGCGAATACCTGATGATGTAGGGGACAAGGCGCGGGATTCACGCTTGACGCGGGAAGGCGATGTGCCTAAAGACACCGAACCAGATTCAGGGCGCCGGGGTGGCGCCCTTTGATATTGGCGTATCCACCGGGATCGGCGGGCCGCGCCCATAAGAAGATGAGGATAGACCCATGTCGCGTGTTTGCGAACTGACTGGAAAAGGCCCGATGACTGGCAACAATGTCAGCCACGCCAACAACAAGACCCGTCGGCGCTTCCTGCCGAACCTGAACGACGTGACCCTGCAGTCCGAGACCCTCGGCCGTGGCGTCAAGCTGCGCATCTCCGCAAGCGCGCTGCGTTCGGTGGACCACCGTGGCGGTCTCGACAAGTTCCTTGCAAAGGCGAAGGACGTCGAACTGTCCGACCGCGCACTGAAGGTCAAGAAAGAGATCGCGAAGGCGCAGGCCGCCTCCGCCTGATCTGTTTCCAGAGAGTTTTCAGACAGCCTCCGGCCCATGGCCGGGGGCTGTTTCCGTTTGGTCCGGGAGCGGCGTCCTGCTGCGAGGCGAAAGGCCGCGTGTGCGGGGGCTTACCTCGGGCCCGGCGAGGGGCTATTCCGGAGCGTATGACGCGACTCATGTCCAGATGGTTCGGCCTCGGCCTTGCCCTGCTGCTGGCCTTCACCTCGGTGCAGGTGGCGGCGGCGCGGGGGGAATCGCCCGCCGTCGGGACAATGGTGATCTGCATTGGCCAGACGGTGATGACCGTCGCGGTGGATGCCGACGGCCAGCCCACCGAGGGTGACGCGCACCTCTGCCCTGATATTGCACTGTCGCTCTTCGTTGACGCGGGGGGAGGGTTCCAGCCGGTGGAGCCGGTGGCGATCGTTGTCACGCTGGCGCGTGATCTCTCCGAACCGCGCAGCGCCGGGCGCGATGCGCCGGTGCAGCAGGCGCGGGGGCCACCTGTCCTGTCCTGATTCCCTGAGACTGCAAGGACATCTGCCCGGTGGAGCAGGCCCGCGCGGCCGAACACCGGCCATAAAGGACAAGACAATGACACAGACGATGATGTTTGCGGGCTTCGCGGCCCTGATGCTGGCTGCTCCCGCGATGGCGGAGATCACCGTGACGGATGCCTATGTGCGCTCCGCCATGCCCGGGGCACCGACCGGCGCGGCCTTCATGGTGATCGAGAACACCGGCCCGGAGCCGGACCGGCTGATCGACGTGCGTTCGGACGTGGCGGCAAAGGTGGAACTGCACACGCATCTCGATCAGGGCGGCGGTGTGATGAAGATGGTGCACGTGGAGGAAGGCTTTGCCCTTCCGGCTGGTGACGTCCACAGGCTGGCGCGGGGCGGCGATCACGTGATGTTCATGGGGCTGAAGCAGCCGCTGGTGCAGGGCGAGACGGTGACGGTCACGCTGGTGTTCGAGAAGGCGGGCGAGCGGGTCGTGGAGATTCCCGTCGACCTCGATAGGCAGGAAAGCCATGGCATGATGCAGCACGGCATGACGCCATCGAACTGACACAGGGGAGCGGGGCGCAGCCCCGCCCTACAGGATCGCGCCGCCCGGGTCCGTCCGGGCGGTGTCCCCTCAGCCGAGCAGACTCGCCACCCACTCCGGCACGACACGGGTGGCTGGGCCAATGCGGCGGCTGTGGAACAGCCGGGACAGGTCGGTCGGTTCGAGGTTCAACTCGATGGTCTGGGCTCCGGCCTGCCGCGCCTCCTGCACGAAGCCCGCGGCAGGATAGACCTGCCCTGACGTGCCGATGGCGGCGAAGAGGGTGCAATCGGCCAGGTGGTCCGCGATCTCCTCCATGAAATAGGGCATCTCGCCGAACCAGACCACGTCCGGCCGTGCGGTCGTGCCGTGACAGGCGGGGCAGGCTGTGTCCGGCGTCATGTCGAGTGGCGCGGTCCAGCGATGGCCGCAGGCGGCGCAGAGCGCCCCGGCGAGGGTGCCGTGCATGTGGATGGCCTCGGACCCTGCCTTTTCGTGCAGCCCGTCGACGTTCTGCGTGATCAGCACGACCTCCCCGCCGAACGCCCTTTGCAGACGGGCAAGGGCGTCATGGGCGGCGTTGGGCCGGGCTTCCGACGCCTGAATCCGGCGGGCGGTATAGAAGCGATGGACCAACGCGGGATCGCGGGCATAGCCTTCGGGAGTGGCCACGTCCTCGATGCGATGTTGCGCCCACAGACCGCCCTCGTCGCGGAATGTGCCAAGGCCGCTTTCGGCGGACAGGCCGGCGCCGGTGAGGATGACGATCTTGTCCATGGCAGGGTGTCCTCTTGTCCCGGCCCGGCCGGAAAGGTAGGCCGGGGGCATGGCACAAAGTATCCTCTTCGTCTGTCTCGGCAATATCTGTCGCTCCCCGAGTGCCGAGGGGGTGGTGCGGCAGATGGCGGCGGCGCGGGGGCTTGAGCTGACGCTCGACAGCGCGGGCACAGGGCCGTGGCACGTGGGCGAGCCGCCCTATGCGCCGATGCAGACCGCCGCGAAGGCGCGGGGCTACGATCTGTCGGCGCAGCGGGCACGCAGGGTGACCCCGGCGGATTTCTCCCGGTTCGACCGGATCGTTGCCATGGATTCAGGCAACCTTGCCGATCTGCGGCGGATGCAGCCGAAGGGCTCTCGGGCTGCGCTGGAACTGTTTACGGATTTCGCGCCGGACCTCGGCATCGCCGGGGTGCCGGACCCCTATTACACCCGCGATTTCGACGGGACGCTGGACGTTGTCGAAACCTGCGCGGCGGGGCTTCTCGATCAGCTGTAAAGTGCCTTGGCCACCAGCCAGGCGGCCGGCAAGGAAACGGCAAATCCCGCGACGGCGGCCCAGAGGATCGGCATCAGGGTGCCATAGCCCATGACCAGAACAGCGATGATGAAGGTGCCCGCGAGGGTTGTCGAAATCAGCGAGTAAAGTAGTCCGGCGAGACGCAGCATAGGGTCCTCCTGTCTTCGGGTATTCCGGATACATATGATATTTCTGATGTGTCTGCCTTGATCTGCATCACGATCCGGCGCCGCAAGACGGATCGGGGGCGAATCTCTTGATGGTTGTGATCGGGCTCGGGTAAGACGGGGCCACGCATTCATGTGAACGGATAGACGATGACTCGATTGACCCTGATCGCGGGCCTTTGCGCGGCCCTGCTCCCGGCCTGCTCGCCGCTTGCGGTGCTGGAGAAGGCGCGCGAGGTGGACGCGCCGGTGGCCAGTTGCGACCGCTACAGCGGGCCGCGCTGCACGTTCGACAAGGCGCCGCTGCGGGTCTTGCCGGAGCCGGTGACGATCGGCGGGCGACCGTACCAGTTCTTTCCGACAGCGAGCCAGTTGAATTTCGTGGATGCGGACGGCACGACGTGGATTGCGCCGCGGCGGACCCTGACGGATGGCGCCTCCGTGCCGCAGATCTTCATCTCCATCGTCGGCGATCCGACCAGCCCCGAGTTCCGCAATGCGGCGGCCATGCACGATGCCTATTGCGGCATCGGCAACGAGACAGGCGGGATGTTCCACAAGGCGCGGTGGCAGGACGTGCACAAGATGTTCTATGACGGGCTGGTCGTCGGGGGGGCCGCGCCGGGGGTGGCCAAGCTGATGTTCGCAGCGGTCTGGCTGGGCGGGCCGCGCTGGGAGACGAGCCTGACGCTGGATCATGTCCCGGTCGCGGCACGGCAGCAGTCTATGCGCAAGGCGAAAGCCTTCATCGAACGCGAAGACCCGCCGATCAATCGATTGATTAAATTCCTCGAAACGCAGGATACGGCGCTGATTACGGCTTATCCGAAGATCGGCGCGACGAAAGCCGCCGCCGGGCCGCAGGATGGGTCGATGGCCGCCGCCGCGGTGCCTGCGACGGAAACTCCCGAAACCTTCGGTCAGGACGGGGAGGAGATCATCGATCCGGTGATCGTCGATCCGGTCACCCTGGTGCCGCAGACCGGAGACCGGACTATCCTGCTGCCACCGGGGGAAATCACCGCGGATCTCGACATGCCTGTCGATGGTGAGACCGGCGGCACAGAGAGCACCAAGGGCGATCCGGGCCAAGGGTTGCAGTAATTTGCAACGTGCGCGGTTTGGCAAAACCGCGCAAGGGCCGGGGCGTCCGCCGTGCGCCGGATAGAGATTGAACCCTTGGCACTTGCGAGGCCTGGCGCTTCTGCGCCCTGTCTGCGGGTCATTCGAACACGTTCGATGCCCTGCGGTGGCACACGTCTGACCGGGGTGTCGTAATCCGTCCCGGCGCATTTAATGCCGAAGTTTCACCCATAATTAGCGATTCCATGTGAGGCTGAATGCAGGCTCAAGCCAACCACGCCGTCGAAACGGGACAGGGCCCGTGGCGTGGCAAATCACCCGTCAGATTGGCCAGATCGCGCTCTGGTTCCTACTGACAGGGGTCTGTTCCATCGTGCCGCCGGGCGCGATGCGTCATGAGTTTCGAGATCAAGGTCGTCGGGCTTCCTGCCAGACCGCGATGTGATGAGTCTCGGGTTCCAATATTGCGCTCTTTTCGACGGCCACTTCGCGGCGCGGTCGTGTTCAGCCTCCGGAAGGATCAAAAAGGATGGCGCAACGGGCAACCAGGCCTGCCCGGACAGGATCGGGATTTCCGAGGGTCCGCCCCTCGAAAGCCACCCCGGGGTCTGCTACTTATACTATACGTGCCTCCGGGCGTAATACCGCATCGCGTGTCATTCCTGCTGCCGAAGCGGGTTCAAGGGAGGAAACCGAATGACGTCCATGAAACCCCTGCTCGCCACCTTCGGAACCCTCGCCACGCTGGCCTCCGGCGTTCTGGCGCAGGACATTGCGGTGATTGCCGGCTCCATCGAAGACGGCTTCTTCGACCTCATCCGGATGGGGGTCGAGGATGCAACCCTGATGGTCGAGGCCAACGGCGGCACCGTGACCTACCTGCAAACACCAAACTACGACAACTTCGGTCCGGACCTCGTGACCCTGATCGACCAGGCCGTGGCGCAGGGCGCCGAGGGGATTGCGATCCCGGTCTGGGTCCCGGAGGCGCAGGTCCCGGCGCTGCAGGCGGCCGCGGCGGCAGGTGTCGTCATCATGCAGTACAACGCCGGTCAGTCCGTCAAGGATGACCTCGGTGCGATCAACTATATCGGCTCCGACGAATATGTCGCGGGTGTTGCCGCCGGCAAGTACATGGCCGGCAAGGGAGCCACGCACATCCTGTGCCACATCCAGGTTCCCGGTGCCGTCAACCACGAGACCCGGTGCCAGGGGGTGATCGACGGGGCCGCCGAAGCCGGTGCGAGTGTGACCACGCTGCGCGTTCCCGCCAGCCTCGATGGGGATGTGGCGGGCACGGCTGAGGTGATCCAGGCCGCACTGATGGGCGATCCGTCCATCGACGCGGTGATCAACCTGGCGGCCTGGGCCTCCGACGCCTCCGCCAGCGCCGTGTCCCGGATCGGGGGCAAGCAGATGATCGGCACATTCGATCTGAGCCCGTCGGTTCTGGAGCGGATCGCCAACGGCAGCCAGACCATGGCGATCGACCAGCAGCCTTACCTGCAGGGGTTTCTCGCAACGTCCTTGCTGTTCGCGCACCTCAAATTCGGCACCGAGTTGGCTACCGATCCGGTGCTGACCGGCCCGGCCATTGTCGACGCCACGAACGTCGAACGTGCGCTCGAAGGCGTAAGACTCGGGGCGCGCTGACTCCATCGCCTCGCCGTCCTGCGCGGGCTTGCGCACTGTCAACTCTCTCGCGCGCGCCGGATGGGGTTGCACCGTCCGGCGCCCACGTCACCGCGCCGCCGACTGTACAAGCGCCGCCTCGCCAGCGCATGGTGTCGGAGCGAACGGGCGGCTGTCCGGTCCTCTCGCGGGCCGAGCCGCCTTGCCATGACAGAAATACCTTGGACAGGTGAAACCGAGATGACTCTTCGAATTGCCGTGATCGGCGCTGGTATCATGGGGGCGGACCACGCCCGGATCGTCGCCGAGGATCTGCCGGGCGCAAACTTGCAGGTGGTCTGCGACATGGACGCGGCCCGGGCCCGGGCTATTGCCGACAAATACGGTGCCGACTCTGCCACCGATCCCGAAGTCACCATCGCCCGCGAGGACGTGGACGCGGTGATCCTGGCCAGCCCCGATTTCACCCATGCGCCGCTGAGCCTCGCCTGCATCGCGGCAGGCAAGAAGGTGCTGTGCGAGAAACCGCTGTCGCAAGAGGCCGGGGAGTGCCTCGACGTGATGAAGGCCGAAGAAGCGGCGGGCGAACGGTTCGTCATGGTGGGCTTCATGCGCCGCTATGACCCGGCTTACATCCAGATGAAGGCCGCCCTGGACGAGGGCCGCATCGGTCGCGCGCTGATGATGCACAACTGGCATCGCAACGCGGTGACCCCGGCGGCGGATTTCACCGGCGCCATGGCGATCACCAATTCCGCGCCGCATGAATTCGACGTGCTGCGCTATGTGCTTGGCTCCGAGGTGCGCACGATCAGCGCCAGCCAGCCGAAGCGTTCGGATTCCAAGGTCGCCCCGGTGGTCATGGTCATCGAGACCACGGACGATCAGCTTGTCACTATCGAGGTGAACAACAACGCCGCCTACGGTTATGACGTGAAGGCGGAACTGGTGGGCGAGACCGGCAGCATCGCCACCAACCATGTCTCCTACACGCTGATGGACCAGAACGCCCGGAAGTCCGTCGGCCATGATCCGGACTGGCGGGATCGCTATGCGCAGGCCTATCGCCAACAGAACAAGGCTTTTGTGTCCTGGGCAAGCGGTGGCGCCTATCCTGCGCTGGCGGCGGACAGTTGGGACGGCTATTGCGCGTCCGTGATCGCCGCGACGGGCGCGGCGGCGCTGACCGAAGGTGTCCGCAAGAGCGTCGATCTGATTGCCCGGCCCGCATTTTACGAGCGAACGTAACAGGAGGCGGCCCTTCGACGCCGCGGTTTGCATGGGACAGCCCGGGCTGCGGACAGCGCCGGGCAGGGCGCGAAACCCCTTGCGGATCCGAAGGCGGCACGGCAGAGCTGCCAGGGCAGCACGCTACCAGACCTCAACCCCGGATCGGACCCGATCCCTCTACAGGACAGACCCCATGCTGAAAGTTGGCCTTCTTGGCGCCGGGCGCATCGCCGGTGTGCATGCCACCGCAATCACGGCGCACCCCGGCAGCACGCTGGTCGCCGTCTCCGACTATCTCCCGGCCAATGCCGAGAAGATCGCGGCGCAATACGGCTGCGCGGCGCGGAGCACAGAGGAGATCATCGCCGATCCGTCGATCGACGCGGTGTTGATCGCGACGTCGACCGACACCCACTCCGGCCTGATCGAAGCCGCCACCAGCGCGGGCAAGGTCGTGCTCTGCGAAAAGCCGGTGGACCTGTCGCTGGAGCGCGCCTGCGCCTGCCTCGCCCATGCGGACAAGACCGGCAAGCCGGTGATGATCGGCTTCAACCGCCGCTTCGATCCGAATTTCGGTGCCTTGAAGAAGGCCCTGGAAGCGGGCGAGATCGGCAAGGCCGAACTGCTCTCCATCACCTCCTTCGACCCCGCGCCGCCGCCGGTGGCCTATGTCAAGGTTTCGGGCGGCATCTTCCGCGACATGATGATCCATGACTTCGACATGGCGAACTTCCTGATGGGCGCAGCGCCGGTCACGGTTGCCGCGACCGCCTCCTCCATCGTCGATCCGGAGATCGGCTCGGTCGGCGACTTCGACACCGCCGTGGTGAGCATGACCTACGCCGATGGCCGCATCGCGGTAATCAAGAACTCCCGCCGCGCCGTCTATGGCTATGACCAGCGGGTTGAACTGCTCGGCTCCAGGGGCTTGTTGCAGGCACAGAACATGCTGGAAAACACCGTTGTGAAATCGACGGCCGACGGCGTGACCGGGGCGAAGCCGACCTATTTCTTCCTCGAACGCTACATGCCCGCCTATGCGGCGGAATGGGCGGCCTTCGTGGAGGCGGTCAAGGGCGGCGGCTCGATGCCGGTGACCCTGCGCGATGGCGTCGATGCGTTGGCGATGGCCGAGGCGGCGACGGCATCGGCGAAGAGTGGCGGTGCGCCGGTGCGGGTGGACTCGGTCTGATAAGCAGACTGTCTTGCGAATTGAGCGGCCCGGAAACTTTCAAAGTTTCCGGGTCGAATTCTTTTCAAGAATTCGTCTCCAGCCGAAATTTGAGGAAGCGTTCGCCGTCATAGTCGATATCCGCGATCTGCTGCGCGCCCATGCGCCTCAGCGCCCCGAGGTGGCGGCGGGACGGCGGCAGCAGGAAGGTCACGAAGGGGATGCGTGGATCGGTCCGGGCGATGTCCAGCATCCTTCGGGCGAGGGCGAGGCCATGGCCGAAGCGGTCGGGGCGCAGCACGAGGCCGAAGTCCCATTCCTCCCCTTCGCGCTGGAAGCCGCCCCAGCCGATGTACTCCCCATCCGCAAGGATTGCCCAATGCCCGAGGCCGTCGCGGGCCCATGTGGCTTCCTTCAAGGCGATGAACTGCCGGACCATCGCCGCGTCCCACGCCGCCGTGAGCAGGGGCATGTGGTCCGCCACGCGCGGGTCCGACATATGAGCGAGGATCGCCTCCGGGGCGACCTCGGTCAGGCGAATGAAATGATACTGTGTCATGGCCGCGGGCGTAGGCATGGCCCGCCCCCGCGTCCAGATGTTTCACCCGGCCTCACCGGGAGTTGAGCCTCACTCCAGCGCCGCCGTCGCCGTGAAGATCGTCGTGGTCCAGTCCTTGCTGAACAGCACATCCGTGTTGTCCGGATGCTCGCTCCTGAGGTCCAGGTTCGTGTTCAGGTGGCTGGTCAGGTAGATCGCCCGTTCCGTCGCGGGCAGGAAAGCGGTGCCGTCATGGCCGTCCTTGAACCGTCCGGCGAGGAAGCCGGGCGGGATGGTCTGGTACAGCATCGCCACCCGCACGGAGGCCGGGGCGCTGCCCTCGGGCAGGTCGATGACGTAGCTGATGGCGTCGGACCCGGCGAGGGTGTCGTCGCTGTAATGCGGGTCGGCCTTGATCGCGCTGCCGGGGACGAGGCTGTCGAATTGAGGCTCGGTGGCATAGGCGGCGGTGCATTTCTCGATGCCGAAAATGCTGTCCTGGACGATGGCATCGCCGCAGCCGAGCGCCGCAACCGACATGTACCCACGTGGCAGGATGCGGTTGTCCTTCGCATCGTGGAACAGGGCAAGCGTGCGCGAGGTCAGCGTGCCGGTGTCGTCCACCGCCTGCACCTCGTAGATCTGCACCTCGCTCTCCTTGGTCACAGTCTCCCGGTGCGGTTGCAGGTTGGCGGGGTTGCCGTCCGGTGTCTCGCTGGGGAGCAGGTTCCACGACCCGTCCGCCGCCTGCATGCAGGCGCCGTCACAGATCGCGCCGTAGGGGTTGGTGTCGCCGGAAATCCAGAGGGTCTTACCCGCCGCGTCCAGCACCTCGACCCGAAGGAAGCCGCGCCGGAAGCCCGCGCCGGAGGGGAACTTGTGCCCGGCGTTGTTGGTGATCAGCAGGTCCGCCTGCACCACGGTGCCGCGCATCTCCACGCCGTCGATGGCAATTTCGATGGCGGCTTGCGGCTCCACCGTGGTGGTGCCTTCGGGCAGGCCGGTGCCGTTGGCCTGGCTCGTGGCTTGCTCGACAATCGCCATCTGGCCGTTCAGCAGGTAGTTCTGGATGACCGCCATCTCCTCGCCCATGGGCGTCGTGGCGAAGTCCGGCACGTTGTCGTCATGCATGTCCACGCCGAGCACATCCGGGAACTGCACGAACATCTCGAAGACCGGCAGGTTGATGCCCATCAGCCGGTGGCGGCGGTAGGTCTTGGCCGTCAGCCCGGCGGTCGATTGCGCCATGATCGCGCCATGGTCGCTGCCATTCGCCGGGTTCGTCACCAGCGGCATGTGACAGCCCTGACAGGTGTTGCCGTTGTCCTCCTCGCTGGCGAAGGCGCTGTTGATCCATTCGAGATAGGTCGCCTGTTCATATCCAAGCGTCACGCAAGGATCGGTCAGCGGATTGCCGAACTGGTCCCGCGTCGCAGGGGCGAAGGTGGTCCGGTCGGCGGTGCAGGCGGCGGGACGGTCGTAATAGGGATATTGCGCCTTCAGCTCCGGGGTGCTGTCGGGCAGCGGGCCGCCGGGCTTGTAGCTGGTGGGGATTTCCGGGACGATCAGCACATGGCAAGCCCCGCAGAGCACCGCCTGCCGCAGGTAACTGGTCTTTGTGCCGGTATTGAACGCCTGCGCGATGGCAAGGCGGTCGTCGTCCCACATCGGCGCTGGGTCCAATGTCTCCACCGGGTCCGGCGTCATGATGGTTTCCATGTCATAGGCAAAGGTGGCGGTGAACTCGTGTTGCAGCGGGCGCTTCTGTTCGGAGGGCTGGCGCATGTCCACGTCGTACTTGTTCGGCCCGTAGAAGACGTCATAACTCGTCGGATCGGGCGTCGGCGTCCATTGGCCGTTCTCGTTCGGCAGTCCGATGCGGTGACAAGTCTCGCAGGAGACGCCATCGCGGGCAAGGCTGCCGTATTTGGCGTAAAGCTCCGGGTTCTCCGCCACCGGTTTGCCGGGGATAGGCGCGCAACTCAGATCCGGCGGAAACGGCTTGCCGCGTTCATGGTCGGAGAGGATGCCGGGCAGGGTGGCGTAGAACAGATCGGTGCAGAACGGCTGCTCCGTGCCAAAATCATACTCAACCTGCCGCTCACCCATCTCGCCGTGACAGGAAAAGCAAACGTCCTGAATGACATGCGGGTCGGCCCACGGATGCGTGTTCGTCTCCGTCTCGATCTGCGCCTGCCAGATCGGATCGCGCGTGGCGAGGCGCATGATATTGGCGTTCCAGTCGCCGTATTGCGACCAGTTGGCGAGCCAGACGTCGTGATCCTCCCTGGAGGTCGAATACATCATCTCTGGCAGGCCGCCGCCTTCGACGAAAAGGGCGCTGTCATGGCAGGCCTGGCAGAACTGTCCGGTCGAGAAATCGTCGCGGCAGACGATGGGATAGCCCTGCGGCGGGTAGCCCTCATCACCGGGGTTGCAGTTCGGCGGATTGCCCGGCGTGGCGCGGACCACCAGTTCCAGCGAGGTGTCCCCGGCGCTCTGCGGCGGGAACCAGACCACCTGATCCTTGCTCAGAAGCGGGATCTGCGGGGCGTCCTTGAGATAGGTGCGGTTGAAGAAGTCGACGAACCCCTGCGCCGCCGCGCCGCCCTCGGGCAAGGGCACACTCGGGGTGTCGCCGGTCTGGAACACCGGCGGCGGGACGGTCAGCCCGTCATTGGCCCGAGCTGACGTCCCGATGAGAAGCAGCGCGGTGAGAAGTGCCTTGCCGAATACCCGTGTCATGCCAATGCGCTCCTTGTGTGAACGGTGGTGCGGACAGTCCCCGCGCGTGCCTGCGCGCCCAGAACGGCGCCTCGGGCCAGCGGGTCTCCATCGCGTAGATGCGGGCGTAGCTGTGACGGTACTGGCCATATGCCTGGGCCTGCAGCGCGGCCAGGGTCTGCCGGGCGCCGGCAAGCGCTGCCGCGCGGTCGTCGTCCGCGAAGGCCTCGATCAGCAGCGCGGCCGCCTGCGCGCCGCTTGTCAGCGCTTCGGTGACTCCCTGGGAGGACAACGGATCGAAACTTTGTGCGGAGTCGCCGATGGCGAGGAGGCCGGGAAGCCCGTGTGGTCTCAACTGCGTCTCACCGGCCTGCGCCCCGCGGATGCTGCCCGTCGCCTCGTAACCATGCCGCTCCAGATGTGGGCGGATCAGCGTGCTTTGCCGCAGCAGGGAGAGGAACCCGGCGGGTTCCCGCGCCAGCCAGGCCTCGGGCAGGTCCCGGTCGGTGTGCAGGACGACGACCCGGTGTTCGGGGGTGCCGGGTACGGCGTTGCTGTACCAGTATCCGAACGGCGCGGCCTCGATGCGGGTGAATCTGTCATTGGCGTCGGCGTCGGCGGTGATGAAGGCCAGAGCGTAGGCAAACATCGGATCGTCGGCCTGCCGCGGCAACGAGAGCAGCCGGGCAAGTGCCGCGCTGCGTCCGGTGGCGTCGATCAGCACCTGGGCGGAGAGCGGCTCGCTCCTGTATTCGGTCTCGCAGGCCACGCCCCAAAGACCGTCGGACCTTCGGTCGATGGCCGTGATCCGCGCACCGGCGGTCACTGTCGCGCCGGCGTCCCGCGCAACCCGCCGCAACGCCTTGTTGAAACCGCAGCGATCCAGGCACAGACCGTAACCTTTCGGCGTGTAGAAGTAATCCAGGACATGGCTCGCCGACTCGCCCCAGGCCGAAGTCACGCCGCGCGACGGGTAGGAGACCGGCAGCAGCGCATCGCCCAGCAGGTCCTGCGCCAGATCGACGGATTTCGGCGGCAGTGTCTCGCCGATGCAGAAACCCGGGTTAACCCGGTGTTCGAGCAGGCGCACCGAGAGGCCCGCCCGCGCCAGCGGGATCGCGGCAGCACAGCCCGCCGGACCGGCCCCGGCGATGAGAACGTCGACGTCACGCATCACTGTCGCTCTTGCCGCAGGCGACCGGGAGCAGGTTTGACGGCGGCGCGTTCAGACTCGGGTCGCGTTCGAACTCTTCGTAGACGGTCGAGCCGTTCTGCACGACCGGATTGCCGGAGGCGTCCTTCTTTGGCAGCACCATGCCAAGCTTGGGCCAGGCATAGACCATCTGGTCATAGCCATCGGTTCCGGACAGCGGTTGCCCGTACTGATCATAGCCCCGAAACCATTCGCGGTAGGTGCGGGTGCCGGTCTCGGCGTCGAACTTGAATACGATCTCCGGACGCTGCACCGGCCACCAGGCGGTGTTGCAGGACCAGTAATCGCCGTGCCAGGGGCTCGACATGTAGGCCGCGACGGAGCCGGGCTCCGTGCCCGCCTTCACCCGGAACCCCTCGGCGAAGAGCTCTGGGTAGCAGATCAGGTAGGGAAACTCGATACCCGGGTGAAAGCCGCCGCCGATGGTCGGCTCCAGCGCTGCGATGTCCATGGCGGTGGGCTGCTCCGCCAGCGGATAGGCGTCGAGCGGCTGTGGCACGAACGGCGTGCCGGTGGTGAACTTGCCCTCGGCCCAGTCCTTCAGACGGGCGAGGTCATTGGCGGTCAGGCTGAGGTACTGGTTCGGCAGGTCGTTGCCAAGCTGCTGGTTCTGCAGGGGTTTGCCCGCCGTGCCCCAGAGCTTCGGCATCTTGTTGCCCCGCGCGGTGCGGGTGGCGACGCGGGGCGGTCCGGCGGGGGCCGGGGGCGCGGGGGGGAGCGTGTCGATGAGCTTGCCCCCCTCTGCCACGCGCATCAGCCGGTAGATCTGCGTGCGCACCGGCTTCGCGGCCTCCGAGGGGTCCTCGAAGACGGACAGATTGGCCGCGCTCAGCATGTTGCCCGCCTGCTTCGGCCCATGCGCGAGGTTGCGGTTCTGCGGTGTCACCCCCGCCGCCTCCGCGCTGACCCAGCCGTAATTCACTGCACGGGCGAGGATCGGGTAGACGTCGCGGTAGAACTCGGTCGGTTTGCCGTGGTTCGGGTCGGCCTCCGGGAACGCCTCGAACACCCGGTCCTTGATGCTGACGACGTGGTACATGTAGGGGGCATATTTTGGCGGAGCGGTGACGATCCAGCCGCCGTTGGCCGCGTTCCGTGTGCCCTCGTCCGAGGGCGTTGTCACCCCGTCCCGGGTGCTGAGCACGGTGCCGTCCTTCAACGTCACCGTCACGTCGATCTCGCCGCCACAGGTGTCATCCCACCAGCCCGGCACGTTGAAATAGGCAAACTGGTTGACCAGCGGCTGATAGGCGTGGTCGATCACCGGACCATTGGGCGGCATGTAGCGTTCGGAGGGGTTCGACAGCTTGATCTTCGGCGTGGTCACGCACGCCGCCTTGCCCGGCCCGGCGAGGAAGACCAGACGCCCCAGATCATCAAGCCTCAGACGCCCGATCTCGATATCCGTCGCGGGGGTATAGGTCACGTCGACCGGCTTTGCCGGGTCGCGGGTACACAGCGCGGCATCGTCATAATCCAGATACCCGGGCAGCTGGCTTTCCCCGACATTGGTGAAACAGTCCCCGGCAAGGATCACCTGATTGGTATTCTCGCTGAGCGCGATGGTCTGCGGGCCGGGGTCGATGATGAGGTCCGTCCTGTCGATGGGATCGGTCTTGTCGCCCTGGATGTTGGGATTTCGTAATTGCGTCGGATCGAACAGATACGCGCCCTGGAACGCGTAATTCGCCGCCTTCATGTTGCGCACATGCACCCGCCAGCGCATATCCTGGCACAGGTCGGACGTCAGTTCGGCCACCACCGCGCCGGTCTCGTCATAGCCATAGATGCGATACCGCTGCGCCTGCCGTTTCAGCCGCATCTGCGGATCGCGGTAGGTGCCGCCATCGGGGCCGGGACCCGGCGGGCCTTCGGGCGGCAGACCGGGGTCGACCACCTGTCCGGGGGCCTCCGGGCCGATGAAATAGTCGTCGCTGTCGCCAAGGCGCGCGATTCCGATACCGGGATAGATCCTGATCCGGGTGATGCTGCCTGCCATGGTCGTCTCCCAAGGGGTTGGGTCAGGGCCTGCGCGGTGCTCAGAGGTCCGAGCTGTGTCGAATGATCCAGTCTGCTGTGCCGGTGCGTTCGATCACGTAGCGATTGCCGTGATTTTCGATTGTGGCGCGGGTTAGGGCGCCCGTGATGTCGGCGGCGCACACTGAGAAACCGGGACCGAAGTCAGCCCGGACCGAAGCGGCAAGCAACGCCATCAGCGGCGGGGCCGGGGGCGGGGCCGGAAGATACGCACAAAGAGCCTGCGTCCCGGCGGAGGTCATCGCGCCGGCAGTCAGGATGAAGCGTCTTCGGTCCATAAAATTTCCTCGCTCCTGTTTCTCTATTCTGAGTTGAAGTTGACGTTAAGGCAACTCCTTTTGCGGTAAAAAGGCCATGGCACCGGAAAATCTTCGCAATTCCCTGCCTGAATTATCCGGCCACCAATGGCAGAAATCAAAATTAGACGTTTGAAATCAATATTCTGCCGCGCCTTGCCTTAAATGGTATCGTTTGTGTTGCGATCCATATAGAAAAAATCGCAAAGGTTGATCAATCGGTATCAGGTTCGGCTAAATCCGCGCTGTGATCTGAATCACCCCGGGCGCAACAAAAAAAGCCCGCGGCAACCGCGGGCTTTTCCAATTGTTCGGGGTTCGCCGGTTCAGACTTGCCGGACCGCGCCCTGTGCGGCGCTGGTGGTCAGCGCGGCGTAGGCCTTGAGCGCGGTGGTGATCTTGCGCTTGCGCGGCTTGGCCGGGGTCCACCCCTTCGCCTCCTGCGCCGCCCGGCGGGCGGCGAGAGTGGCGTCATCGACGGCCAGGTTGATGATCCGGTTCGGGATGTCGATCTCGATCAGGTCGCCATGCTCGACGAGGCCGATGGTGCCGCCCTCCGCCGCTTCCGGCGAGACGTGTCCGATCGACAGACCCGATGTGCCGCCGGAGAAGCGGCCATCGGTGACAAGCGCACAGGCCGCGCCGAGGCCCTTGGACTTGAGGTAGGAGGTCGGGTAGAGCATCTCCTGCATCCCCGGACCACCGCGCGGCCCCTCGTAGCGGATGATGACCACATCGCCCGCCTTCACCTTGCCGGTGAGGATGTCGTTCACCGCGTCGTCCTGGCTCTCGACCACATAGGCCGGGCCGGAGAACTTCAGGATGCTGTCATCCACGCCCGCCGTCTTCACGATGCAGCCCTGCTCGGCGAGGTTGCCAAACAGCACGGCGAGACCGCCGTCCTGGCTGAAGGCATGATCCTTCGAACGGATCACGCCCTTTTCGCGGTCGAGGTCCAGTTCGGGATAGCGGCGGTCGGTCGAGAAGGCCTGCGTGGTGCGCACGCCGCCCGGCGCCGCGGAGAAAAACTCGTGCACGGAGTTGGCATCGGTCTGCTTGACGTCCCAGCGGGCCAGCGCCTCGCCCATGGTTGGCGCGTGCACCGTCGGCAGGTCGCGGTGCAGCAGACCCGCCCGGTCCAACTCGCCGAGGATGCCCATGATGCCGCCCGCGCGGTGCACATCTTCCATATGGACGTCGTTCTTCGCCGGGGCGACCTTGCACAGGCAAGGCACCTTGCGGCTCAGCCGGTCGATGTCTTCCATGGTGAAGCCGACTTCGCCCTCGTGCGAGGCGGCGAGCAGGTGCAGCACGGTGTTGGTCGACCCGCCCATTGCGATGTCCAGCGACATGGCGTTTTCGAAGGCCTCGAAACTGGCGATGGAGCGCGGCAGGACAGAGGTGTCGTCCTGCTCGTAGTAGCGCCGGGCCAGATCGACGATCAGGTGGCCCGCCTCGATGAACAGCCGCTTGCGGTCCGCATGGGTGGCCAGGGTCGAGCCATTGCCGGGCAGCGACAGGCCGAGCGCCTCGGTCAGGCAGTTCATCGAGTTGGCGGTGAACATACCGGAGCAGGAGCCGCAGGTCGGGCAGGCGGCCTCTTCGATGGCCTGAACCTGTTCGTCCGAGTATTTGTCATCGGCGGCGGCAACCATGGCGTCGACCAGGTCGAGCGCCTTTTCCTTGTCCTCCCAGACCACCTTGCCCGCTTCCATCGGTCCGCCGGAGACGAAGACGACGGGGATGTTGAGCCGCATCGCGGCCATCAGCATGCCGGGGGTGATCTTGTCGCAGTTGGAGATGCAGACCATGGCATCGGCGCAATGGGCATTGACCATGTACTCGACGCTATCGGCGATGATTTCGCGCGAGGGCAGGGAGTAGAGCATGCCGTCGTGGCCCATGGCGATGCCGTCATCGACCGCGATGGTGTTGAATTCCTTGGCCACGCCGCCGGCCGCCTCGACCTCGCGGGCGACCATCTGGCCGAGGTCCTTGAGGTGGACGTGGCCGGGCACGAACTGGGTGAAGCTGTTGACGATGGCGACGATCGGCTTGCCGAAGTCGCTGTCGGTCATGCCGGTGGCCCGCCACAGGCCGCGCGCCCCGGCCATGTTGCGGCCATGGGTCGTGGTGAAGGAACGTAAACGGGGCATGGGTCTGCTTCCTTTCGCTGAACTTGGGGCACGTCATGCCATGCAACGGCAGGACTCCACAAGAGACAGGCGGCAAACGTGACCGGCTAGCGATGGTCATTCTGCGTGCCGTGCGCGATGGACCGGTGCCGATCCGCCCCCTGTCAGCCGATCAAGGCTTGCCAATGCCGCAGAAGCGCACCGGCAGAGCCGGGGGTGCCGGTCACCAGCAGGGTCCGGTCTGCGTTCGTGGCGGCGGCGATGACGGGCTCGCCGTGCTCGGCGGCAGCGAGCAGAACCAGCCTTGGCCCTGCGGCGCTGTCCTGCGGGAACCGGGGCAGGGCGTCGAGCTGGGGCAACAGGGCTTCGAGAAGCATCGTGAGCCCGTCGATCTGCGCGTCCTCGCCCGCCAAGGGAAACAGCAGCTCGCCCTCCAGCAGCGCGGCGGCGGTGACGACATCGCCCGCCGTGGTCGCGAAGGTCTCCAGCAGGCTGGCTGAGGCGGGCTGGCCACGGGTCAGGCCAAAGGCGGCGGCGATCCAGTCGACCGGCACGCCGCCTTGCCCCGGCGCGGGGGGCGGATCGGGCGGCATGCTGCGGACCGAGATAACGCTGCCGGTCGGACAGGTCCGCGCGACGAAATCCTTCACGGCATCGAGCGCCTGCCGCGCCGTGGCTTCATCCGGGGTGGAGGGAAAGCCGGTTTCGCCCGCTTCGGTCCGGTATCCGGAAAGCCGCCGCGCGGCGGCGGTGCAGGTCAGCCAGGGCGCGCCGTCCCGGAAGAACTCCAACTGGCGGGGGAGCACGGTGATGGCGATCTGGTCGTGGAGGAAGCGCAGCGCATCACCCGGGCCGCGCACCTTGCGATGGCCCGATGCCCCGACTCCGAAGGCCGCGGCGCGCCTCAGGGCGGCGCTGCTCATGTCGGCCCCTCACTTGTGTCCTGCGCGTCGAGAACCGTGCAGAACCTGCGGCCCTCCATGAGGACATCGTCAAGGTCCTGGTCCGGGGCGAAGACGCCGCACAGAACCTCGTCCGAGTTTGCCGCAATCCGGATGAACACCTGGCATCCGAGCGCATCCGCGACAACGGCGGTGGTGGGCAGGGGGGCGCCAATCGACAACGCCCGGCTAGCGAGGTCGCACAGGGCGTCGAGTTGCTCCTGCGGCCATTTCAGCGCCGAATCCCAGGCGAGGACCGAGCCCGCGGAGATATCCGCAAGCACCGCGATCTCGCATCCGGAGAGAGCCTGCCTGAAGGTTGAAAGCGCCGCGACTGTCATCGGTCCTCGAAGGTTGTCCGGGACAGTCTTGCCAGATCAGTCGTTAATTTGGCGTTTCGCGTGGTTTCTCAGGCGGAGGCTTCAGGCCGTACGGACACGCGCCGCACCCGCCGGGGAACAACGCGGCGGGGCACGACGCTGTCGGTTTCAGGCTCGGAGGGAGGCTGCACCTGCGGACGCGGCGCCGCCTGCCTTCCAGGCGCGCCGGTTGTGTCGACCGCGTCGAAGCGGACGGGATCCGCGTCGCAGCGGCGCAGGCCGAGTCCTTCGACCAGCTCCACGAGGCTTTCCACGAACAGATCGGCACCGCAGCGTTCCAGAACCTCGGGGTTCTCGGGATCGGCCATGGCCTCGGTCAACGAGATCGGCAGTGCCTTGCGGAACAACCCCTGCGTCTCGCGCCGTACCCGGGCGGTGACCCGGTCGCGATCGGTGGCGGATTGCAGCGTGTCCATGCGGGTGATCAGCAGCAGGCTGTTGTCATGCAGGCGTGCGGGCAGGCTCTCCCAGAGGGCCGCCTCGGACTGCCGCCAGGCCTGCGTCGCGGGGGTGCACCAGACCACGCCGTCGATTCGCGCCAGCATCCGGTCCCAGATGTCCTGCGGCATGTTCGGATCGGAGGTGCCGGGCATGTCGATCACGTCGCAAAACTCCAGCACCTCGGCATCGAGGAGGATGCGCACGGCCTGCGTCTGCTGATGCGAAACCCGGGTCAGGTCCTCTGGGTCGATGACTTCCTCCGCGCCGGAATTGTCCACCCGCATCACGCATTGCGGGCCATGGGCGTACCAGACCGGCGGCAACTGCGTGGCGGTGACCTTGACCGGCGAGACGGTCTGGCCGAGCAGGAGGTTGGCGAGGGTGCTCTTGCCCGCGCTGAACTCTCCCATGAGCGCGATGCGCGGGCGGCGGTTTGCGTTGGAGCAGTCCTGCTGGGGCGAGGGGGCAGCGTTCATCGGCTGATCTCCATTCAGAAGCCCGCCTGTGGTGCGGGGCGGGACAGGATTCGGGCGGATTGCGGCAACGTCAGCGGCGGTGTCTCGGTCTCGGCCGGGCTCGCGGTCCCGGCCATGTCGAGCAGGATGCGCCGGTGCGAGGCGAGGAAGCCGGCGAGGGTCTCGATCATGGCGTCCTCGAACTGCTGCGCGTTCTCGGAGACCAGCCGGTTCAGGATCGGCTGGGTCTCGCTCTGGATCAGCTGGGCGAAGTCGTCGGCGCGGGCGGCGTGGCCCTTGCGGCGCCGCCAGAACCGCGACCACCAGGTGCCGCGCAGGTCGAGCGCGATGGTCTGGCCCAGCACGACCGGCGGATCGGGCTGCGGCAGCGGCGGCGGGGCCATCTCGGGCTTCGCGCCCTCGAGGTCGAAGGCCTCGTCATAGAGGGCGCTGATCCCGGCGGCGGCCTCGGCCATGCTGGCGGTGCCATGTTTGGCCACGGCATGGACATAGCGCTGATAGCTGGAGCGCAGCAGGACGCGCAGACCGCAGGGATCGTAGGTCCAGACTTCCATTTCGCCGTAGGTTTCCAGATGCTTGACCGCCGCCTCCGCGGCACGGGCGACGAAGGTCTGTCGCGATGCGGATATGCGCTCGACCAGGGACTCCTGCACCGGCACCAGACCGGAAACCAGCCGCGATCGGGCCGCCTGCTCGATGGCGTCGAGGCGCGCCGCCAGGGTCGCCGCATCCATCCGGCACCCGCCGCCGGTCCGGGCCTTGCGGGCGATGGTCGCGGCGGCGGTGCGGCTCTGGTCGAGGTTCCCGGCCTCGGCCTCGATCTCCTGCAGGATCTGCGCCCCGGCGCCTTCGGCCACCCGCTCGGCGATGGCGACGCCAAGCGCCCCGACGCCGGACAGGTGCCAGACCATGTCCTCCAGCGTGTCGAAAGGGTTCTCCTCACCCACCTGGGACTCGGCCCAGTTCAGCAGCGATTCCGCGCTGGCCTGGCCCAGCCCCTCTATGCCGCCGCTCAGCGCCTCGCTGGCCCATCGGCCGCACCCGAAGATGATCTGCGCGTCCGAAGGACCGCCGTGCTTGCGCAGGGTCTCGACGATGCTGGCGCGGATCTCCGGCACCTCGCGGGTCGGATCGCGCAATTCGTCCATTCGGTTGACGAAGATGATCACGTCCCGCGACGCGACGTTGGAAATCATCCGGATCAGCGCCAGGTCGACGGAGGTCAGCGCCTGCGTCGCCGACAGCACCATCACGCAAAGCCGGCTGCCGCGCAGCGCGTTGATGGTGATCTGCTCGCGGATCATGAAGGTATCGTTCACCCCCGGCGTATCGCGGATGCACAGGTTGACCGGCAGGCCGGGCTGCTCGAACCACAGATCGGCGGTGCGGGTGATGTCGGCGAAGCGGCCCTTCTTGTCGTCGCTCCCGGCGCTGTCCCAGAAGTCATCGCCGAGACAGACGTACCGCTCGATCAGCTCCGCGTCGAAGTTGTCGTAGTCGTGCGACTGACCGAGCAGCAGCTCGAAACGATTGCCCAGACGTTCGCGGGACTTCTCGCGCATCGCCTCGAGCTGGGCCCGCACCTTGCCAAGCTCGTCATCCGCACCGGCGCGGCTCGCCAGCTCGCCCATGCGCCCGCCGCGTTGCACGAGGTGGCTCCATTCCTCCTCGGTGAAGAACTGGAAACGGGCGTTGCGGGTGCGGCGGCGCGCGCCTTTGTGCAGGTGAAGCGCGGTGACCACCGAGGTCCAGGGGTTCACGTCGGCGGGCAGAAGATCCTGCCATCCCGTCATGGCGTTGACCAGCGTGGTCTTGCCGGCCTTGACCTGCCCGATCATCGTCACGCTTGGCTCGAAAGCGTGGATGCGGCGGCGCAGGGCGCGGGCCTTGGAGGCGATGGCGGCGGTCTCGGACGCGCCGATGGCCTTCAGCCGCGCATCGAGCGCCGACAGTCGGTCTGCCAGCGGGCGAAAGCCACTGTAGGTGGCTGCCAGAAGGGCGGCGGTGTCGTCCTGCAGGTCCTGCATTGCGTTTTCCCCCTGATCACGCGGCCAAGGCCGTTTCAATGTCCTGGCGCACCTGAGCCAGCAGCGCCGCGGCGTCGGTGCCCGCTGCGGTGCCGCCTTCCATGCCCATGAGCAGGGTCAGCTCCCCCGCGTCACGCAGGCTCGTGTGGAGCCCGGGCCAGCTTTCGACAAAGGCCGGTTCGTCCTCGGCCAGGTCCAGCAAGTCGTCGAAGGTCTGCTGAACCGCAGGCAGAAGCGCATCCGCGCTCACATTCCCGGTGCCATCCGTTAGCACCAAACGGGCGGCTTGCCGGGTGCGGTGAAACAACCGCGACAGGACAGCCCGGGCTTCGGCGGGCACAACCTGGGGTGCCGGGTCGGCAGGTCCGCACAAATCGGGATGCGCCGGGGTTTCGACCGGGGCCTGAACGGGCGCAGGGTCGGTCCGGGTGACAGGGCGCGCGACCGGGAGAGTGCCGTATTTTTCGATGAGCCAGGCGGCCGCGTCCTTGTCCTCCGCCCGCGCCTCGCCGATGATCTCGCCAAGGTGCCGCCGAAGCGCGTCCGCGGACGGGATCAGCAGCGCCGCACCGGGGGCATCCGACAGGGTGGGGCACCGAAGCAGCGGCACGCCTTCGGGAGGCTCCGGGACGGTGGCGGACTGCCCCGTGGCCACGATGAAGCCATGGTTCTTCAGGTTGTCCGGCGCACCGCGCCAGAGCGCCTGCTCGGCGCGGCTCCAGTCCCTGGTGCACCAGATCGCGATATCGCAGCGCCTTGCGGCCCAGGCCAATCCGGCCGCCATGTCCGCGGGCGAGCCGTCGGAAACCACGCAAAGCAGCGACATGACGCGCAGCGGTTCGAGCGACAGGGCGACCTCGGCAAAGGCCGCCTCCGGTGTGATCCGGACCGGCAGCGTCACGGGCGAGGTCTCGTTGTGTCCATCGGCATAGGTCAGTGACAGATCGTTCCGGCTGGCAAACCGCAGCAGGACCGGCGCGGTGAGCGTGCCCGGGCGGAATACGGCGGTCTGTGCCAGCGCGTGGACCACCGCCGTCTTGCCGGAGCCCGGCAGGCCGAAGACGGCCACGCGGACCGGGGTCTGCAACCGTTCGATCAGCGCCGCACAGCGGGCGGCGGCACGCGCCGGCAGGCTGTCCAGCGCGGCGATGGCCTGCAACTGCGCAAGCGGAGACGGCTGGGCGTTCATAGCGCGGACCCCCGTGTCAGCTGCGCGATGATGGCGTGGCACAGGCCGGACAGGCCGGCGAACATCGAGGCGGCCCCCGCCGGGGTCGCGGCACGCAGGGCGACCGGACTGGTGGCGGGCTCCGCATGCACGATCCTCGGCTTGATCACGATCAGCGCGGTGTTGTCCTGCTCGGGGGCATCGTGGCGCTCCACCGCTTGCATCAGCGCGCGCGCGATGGCCTGGCTCGGCGCGGCCCGGTGCCGCTCCAGAAGGTCGCGGAGCGCCTCGGGGCGCAGCGCCTCCAGCCCGTCGCTGGCGAGCAGCACGACGTCGCCGGGTTCCAGATCCAGCGCGGCCTCCGGGCAGTCGATCCGGTTGATCGCACCGCCCACGAGGGCCGAGGTCAGGCAGCTGCGCTGCGGATGGGCGCGCGCGGTTTCCGCGTCGATCTCGCCACGGCTCAACATCAGGTCGATCTGCGGCGCCAGCGAGTGGATCTCGTTCAGCCGCGTCAGGGTCCCGTCCCGGTAAAGGTAGAGTGCGGAATCGCCGATGGAGATCCAGCTGAGCCGGTCCTCCTGCACGAACGCCGCCACGACCGTGCCGCCCATGCCCTCCTGCCCGGTCCCTGCCTCGACCGCGTCACGCAGGGAGCGGTTGGCGGCGAGGATGGCCTGCCGCAACCGGCTGCGCAGCGTCAGCTGGTCCGGCGCGGCCTCGCGCCCGGTGAGGCTCATGGCCCGGAACACCTCCGAGACGATGACCCGCGACGCCAGGTCGCCGTCGTCGTGGCCGCCCATGCCATCGGACAGCACCGCAAAGCCGGTCTCGGCACCGTCGGCGAACTGCGCCAGCACCGCGTCCTCCTGGCGGTCGCGCCGTCCGAGGGCGATGGCCGTGGCGACATCGGCGGGGACGTCAGCCATCGGTGCCCCCCTCGCCCGCGCTCTCGGCCCAGCTGAAATCCGGACCGCACAGCGCGGTGAATCGCAGCGTGGTCTTGCCGACGCGGATCAGGTCGCCGGTGGCAAGCTCGGTGGTCGAGACCAGCGGCTTGCCGTTGAGACGGACAAGGTTGGACTTGCCGCCGTGGCCGATCAGGATGGTGTTTTCCTCCTCGTCATAGGCAATGGCGGCGTGGTTGTCGCGCGAGATGGCATCGTCGCCGAAGTCGAGCGGGATGCTCTGGTCCGTGCCGCGCCCGATGGTCGAAAGCCCTTGCGCCAGGGTGAAGGCCTGCCCGCGTCCCGGGCCGTCTACGATGACCAGCCAGCCGATCGGGCAGGTGATGGACCGGCCTGCCGGCGTGACCTTCTCCGCGGCAAAGACGTCGGGTTCCGCCGCGTCCGTGTGGAAGCCGAGCAGCCGCGTCTTGACACGCCCTCCGCGCGCCGGGGCCAGCGCCGGGACCGCGGGCACGACTGGTTCCTCCATGACCAGCGGCGGAGGCGCCTTGGGCGCCATGACCGCATCTTCGGGCGCGGAGACCGCCTGCGGCGGCGGGGCGGCAGGCGTTTCGGGGTCGATATCCCAGATCCTTGGGCGCGAGAGTGTCGGTGCGGCCCGCTCTGGCGCGGCCGGAGCCGGGACGATGGCCTCGGGCGTCTGCGCGGGCGCTGGGGCCGCTGCGGCATCGGCGGTCTCCGGGGCCTGGGCCGGCTCCGCCGGGCGCAGCTTCAGAAGCTCTGAACCCATCGTCGGGCGCGGCGCTTCCAGTTCCCACTTCGGCACCTCCGGCTCGACCTTGGACTGATCGACGAGGCTCGACCGGCCACCGGGGCTGATGTCCTGCAACAGGGATTCCACCAGGGCGCTGTCCGATGGCGGCGTGCGGGCGCCATCGCTCTCCGGGGCGGCAAGGCCGCCCGAGGGTCGGCGGCGCGCGATGATGTTTCGAAAGCTCGACATGCTCAGTCCTCCATTGGCTGCAAGACAGCTGGATTGTTGTTTCTGTGACGCGATCCGAAGAGGTCCCGGATCCAGTATCCGAAGCCGCCCGGTTTCTGCGCCGAACGGTCCGCCTCGGCCGCCGCGGCAGCCGCTGCCGCCTCCAGACGAGCGGCCTCTTCGGCCTCGCGCCGCTTCTGCGCGGTTTCCCGTTCGATCTCCGCGCGGATCTGTTCCAGTTCCTCGTTGATCCCGGCCCAATAGGCCCGCTCCGCCGCACGCTGGGCCTCCAGTGGGTCCGGCACCGCCTGCACGGCGGCGCGACCGCGCGGACCGTCGGGCGCGGTCTCCTCGATGTAGCTCGTGGTCTCGGTGACGATCTCTGAGATGCGTTTCTGCATGTCATCGCTGATCAGCGGTCCGGCGCCCTGCACCGGGGCGCTGCGTCCGGCGATCATGTCGATCCAGTCGTCGGCGGTGCGCAGCCGGTCCTTGGCGAAGAGGCTCAGACAGGCGTCGACCGCCTGAAGGAAGGCCATGTCATAGCCGGGGATCTTCCCGGCGATCGGGATATAGGGGTCGGTCATGTTCTGCGCCACGGCGGCCAGCCGGATGTTGCTGTTTGGCGGTGCACGTCCGACGATCAGGTGATGCACCGTTGCGGCCAGCGCATAGAGATCGCTGGATTTTTCCTGTGCGCTTCCGGCGAGATAGAATTCCTGCGGCGAGTAGCCGTCCTTCACGGTGTGGATGCGCGAGAGCACCCGCGTTGCCCGCGCCGCATCCTCGCGCGCGGCCCCGAAATCAATCAGCACCGGCATCCCGCCGGGGGCCAGCAGGATGTTGTCCGGCGAGATGTCCCGGTGCAGCATGTCGTTTTGATGCACGTAGCTGAGCGCGTTGAGCAGGTGTTCGACGATGCGGGTCACCTCCGGCGGCGTGAAGCGCTCCGGTTCGGTTTCCAGCAGGTCGAAGAGGTCCGGGCCCTCGATGAAATCCATCGCCATGTAGGCGGTGCCGTTGTCCTTGAAGATCTGGTGGACGCCGACGATGTTCGGGTGGCTCAGCTGCGCCAGCGCCCGGGCCTCGCGTTCGAAAAGCGACACGACCCGGTCGAAATCCATCTCGTGCGAGACGGAGCGCAGGCGGACGGTCTTCTTCGTCCGGCAGCAGATGGCGCCGGGATAACACTCCTTGATAACCACCTTCCGGCCGAGGCTGTCATGCGCGAGATAGGTCACGCCGAAGCCGCCGGAATTGAGATAGCGCACCACCGTGTACTGCCCCTGGCAAAGCACGGTCCCCGGTGGCAACTCGTCGCCGACAGGCGGGACGCCGTTCGGCTCGGCGGTCATCAAGTCTTTCATCTGTGTCGAGCCTCCTTTGTCAGGGCGGAACAGGGCAGGGCTGCGGCGTTCGGGTCGGTGTCCAAATTCGTCACGCAATCGGGCGGAAAAGTGTCAGCCGCCGGGCAGTGATCCGACAAAAGGACTGAATGCTAGTATTTTAATTTCAAAAGAAATTTTATGAATTTTCCGGAAGAAAACACTTTGCGCCTTGCAGGCCTGGAGGTTGGCCTGCGTCCCGGGGGGCGGGCCAGGGAATGATCGCCCGGACTCCTGCGCAGGGTAGCGCGTGAGAAGCGCGGGCCTGCCGCGGATGTGCGACGACGATGCAACTGCGAGTGGAGCGCCGCCGGTCCCGGGTGGAGTTTACCGGAGAGACTGCAGAATGTGCCGCACCAGCCGCGCGTCGTCGGGGCGGGCAAGGCTGGGGGCATGGCCGCAGTCGAGTTCCGTGACGCCGGGCCGGGGGCCACGCTGGCGCATCAGGTCGAGCGTGTCCCGGGGCAGGACGTCCGACGTGCGGCCCCGGATGACGTGACAGGGCGTCGCGATGCGGGCGAAGCGGTCCCAGGAGGTCAGCTCGTGCCGCGAGGCGGTGAACTGGATGGTGATCCTCGGGTCGTAGTGCAGCGCCAGCCCGCCGGTCTCCAGCCGCCGGACCGAGGTGCGGGCCATCCGCCGCCAGTAGCCTTCCGGGGCGGGGCCGAAGGGCCGGTAGACCGCGCGCAGCCAGGCTTCCGCCGCCGAGACCGTGGCAAAGACCGGCGGGTCGCCGACGTAGGTCACGATGCGGTCGATGGCGGAGGCCGGGATTTCCGGGCCGATGTCGTTGATCACCAATGCGCTGAGACGGTCGGCCTGTGGTCCGGAGGCCAGCCGCATCCCGATCAGACCGCCGAGCGAGGTGCCGAACCAATCCGCCCGGTCGAAGCCGTAATGGTCCATCAGGTCCGCAGCGATCCCGGCGTAATACTCGATGGCGTATTCCGCCTCGGGATTGCGCGACCAGCTGGAGAGCCCGCGTCCGATGGTGTCCGGGCAGATCACGAAATACGCGTCCGAGAGCGCCGCCGCCACTTCGTCGAAGTCGCGGCCCGTGCGCGCCAGCCCGTGCCACATGATCAGCGGACGGCCCTCCGGCGCGCCCCATTCGGTGACGTGGATTTCGTGATCCATGACCGGGACGAGGGCGAAGCGCGGCGCGGTCATCGCGGTCTCTTCCAGGCCATGACAGAGCCGGCGATGCCTTTCGGGAAGAAATAGACCAGCAGGATGAACAGGATGCCGAGCCAGAACAGCCAGCGATCCGGCGCGAGCAGGTGCGGCAACACCGGCACCCCTGCCAGCGCCTCCGACGCCGCGCCCATCAGGTCGCGCAGGTAGTATTGCGCCAGGATCATCAGAACCGCGCCGATCACCGCGCCCCACAGCGTGCCCATGCCGCCGATCACCACCATCAGCAGGATGTCGATCATGATCGAGAAGGACAGGGCGGTCTCCGGGCCGGTGTACTTGAGCCAGACCGCGTAAACCGTGCCCGCCAGCGAGGCGATGGCCGCCGAGAGGCAGAACACCGCCGTGCGATAGGCCACGACGCGGTAGCCGATGGCCTCTGCCCGCGCCTCGTTCTCGCGGATCGCCTTGAGCACGGTGCCGAAGGGCGAGCCGACGAAGCGCAGCAGCACCGCGAAGAGCACCAGCGCGGCGGTGAAGACGAAGTAGTAGGCGGCGAGCTTGCCGTTCAGCTTGACGCCGAAGACCTCGACGACCTTGCCGGAGGCGTCGGTCAGCAGCTTGGTCGCCGGTTTGAACAGGTCCGGCGCCCTGTAGGTGATGCCGTCCTCGCCGCCTGTGATCTGCGAGAGCTGCGAGGCGAGAACCAGCACGACGGAGGCCGCCGCCAGGGTGATCATGGCGAAGAAGATCGCCTTGACCCTGAGCGACAGCAATCCGATGGCCACGGCGAAGACCAGCGAGACGGCCACGCCCGCCAGCGCGCCGAGCACGACGGGCGTCCAGCCCGGTCCCATGCCCTTGAGCAGGATCGCCGCTCCGTAGGCGCCGAAGCCGAAGAACATGGTATGCGCAAAGCTGACGATGCCGGTGTAGCCGATCAGCAGGTCGAAGCTGGCGACCAGCACGATGAAGATGCAGATCCGCGCCGCCACCTCCAGCGAGCGCACGTCCTGGAACAGGAAGGGCGCGAACAGCAGCAGCAGGCCGATCAGCGCGACCGCGGACTTGACGAGGCGTTCTCCCGGGTTCTGCATCATGCGCTCACTTCACCGCGGGGCGCAGCCCGTTGGGCCGCCACAAAAGGATCGCCACCATCAGGATCATGTTCGACGCCAGCGCCAGTTTCGGCGCGAGGAAGCCGACGTAGTTCGACATCAGCCCGACCAGGATCGCACCCAGCAGCGTGCCCTCGATGGAACCGAGGCCGCCGATGATGACCACGATGAAGACCACGATCATCAGGTCGGCGCCCATGTGGGGGGTGATCAGCGTCTCGTACCCGGCCCACATTGCGCCGCCGAGCGCCGCAAGGGCGGAGCCGAGCATGAACACCCCGACGAACAGCCGGTCGACCCGGTAGCCGAGCGATTCGACCATTTCGCGGTTTTCCACCCCGGCGCGGATCAGCAGGCCGATCCGGGTTCGGTTGAGCACGGCGTACAGCAACCCGAAGACCACCGCGCCGAGCACGAAGGCGAAGGCCCGGTAGATCTCGATCGAGACATCGCCGATGATCCACGCCCCTTCGAGGAAGTGCGGCCGGGCGACGGAGAAGGGCGTGCCGCCCCAGAAGGCGAGGATGGTCTGTTCCGCAACGATCATCGCGCCGATGGTGATCAGGATCTGGCGCAGGTGGTCGCGGTAGACCGGCTTGATGATCACGGTCTCGAAGAACCAGCCCGCGACGAGGCCAAAGGCGATGGCGGCGAGGTAGGCGGTGGCCAGCGCCATCGCGTTCAGCGCCCAGCTGTCCGCCGCCAGCCAGCCGCCCAGCCCGGCGAGGACGGTGGCGGAGACGAAGGCGCCGAAGCTGACGAAGGCGGAATGGCCAAAGTTCAGCACGTCCATCAGCCCGAAGACGAGGCTGAGGCCGGAGGCCATGAGGAACAGCATCATGCCCATGGCCAGCCCCGCGACCGTCAGCGTCACCCAGGAGGAGGGCGCACCGATCAGGACGAAGGCGACCACCGCCACCGCCAGGGGAAGCAGGTTGACCCCGCCGGCCCGGTCCAGTGTCGTCATGAAGGTACTCATCTCGATCTCCTCACACCGAAAGGCTCAGCAGCCGGTCCTGAAGGGCCGTGTCCGCGACGAAGTCCGCCATGCTGCCGGCATGGGCCACCCGCCCGTCGTCGATCACCGCCATGTCGCGTCCGAGGCTGCGGGCAAAGGCGAAGTTCTGTTCCACCAGCAGGATTGTCGTGCTTTGCGCGATCTCGCGGAACGCCTCCGCCATGGCATCGACGATGGCGGGCGCGAGGCCCTTGGTCGGCTCGTCGATCAGGATCAGCGCGCGCGGCTCGATGATGGCGCGGGCGACCGAGAGCATCTGTTTCTGCCCGCCCGAAAGGCTCCATGCCTGCTTGTCGCGGAATCGTTCCAGCGCCGGGAACAGGGCATGGATGCGGGCGAGGCGCGCCTTGTCGAAAGTGCCTTTCGCGGTGGCGAGGATCAGGTTCTCGTCCACGGTCAGCGTTCCGAAGATGCCCATGTTTTCCGGCACGTAGGCGATGCCCTTGCGGGCGATGTCGGCGGTGTGCAGCCCGGTGATGTCCTCGCCCCGGAACCACACGGAGCCGGGCGAGGGCGACCACAGGCCCATGATCGAGCGCAGCGTGGTCGTCTTGCCCGCGCCATTGCGGCCCAGCAGGACGAAGACGCCGCCTTCCGGCACGTCGAAACTGACGTCGTGCAGCACCGCGTACTGGCCGATGTCGGTCTTCATCGACCGGATCGAGAGCAGGCTCATGCTGCGCCCTCCGTGGCCGTGCCGAGGTAGACGTCGCGCACGATGCGGCTCGCCATGACCTCGGACGGCACGCCATCGGCCAGCAATTCGCCGTTGTGCAGAACGATGATCCGGTCGGCGAGGGCACGGACCACGTCCATCTTGTGTTCGACCAGCAGCACGGTCTTGGTCCGGTCCGCCTTGATCCCGGCGATCAGCTCCAGCACGTCAGGCGCGTGGTCGAGGCTCATGCCCGCCGTCGGCTCGTCGAACATGTAGACATCCGGCTCCATCGCCATCAGCAGCGCGACCTCCAGCTTGCGCTGGTCGCCATGCGGCAGGGTGGCGGCCGGCTGATGCGCGACCTTCGCCAGGCGGGCCGACTCGAGGTAATGTTCGGCCTTGCGTGTCAGCTCCCGGAACCCCGTGACCGGCCGCAGCATCCGCCAGCCGTCGCCCGAGCGGGCCTGCACGGCGAGGCGGATGTTCTCCAGCACGCTCAACTGCGGAAACAGGTTGGTCAGCTGGAAGGCCCGCCCCAGCCCGTGGTGCGCCCGCGCCGAAGGCGACAGGCGCGTGATGTCGGCGCCGTCCTTGAGAACGGCGCCGGAGGTGGCGGTCAGCTGGCCGGAGATCAGGTTGAAATAGGTGGTCTTGCCCGCGCCGTTCGGTCCCACGATCACCGTCAGTTCCCCAGGATGGAAGGCGCAGGAGACGGCGTTCACCGCCACATGGCCGCCGAAGCGGATCGTCAGGTCACGGGTCTCGAGGGAAGGGGCGGGCATCGGGTCTGGTCCGGTGAGTTGGGGCTCGGGGCTTGGCCGCGGCCAGGCGCGCGGGCCGGGCCCTTTTTGCCTCGCTGGCGGTGCGCGGCTCCCTCTCCCCCGGCGGGGGAGAGGGCTGGGGTGTGGGGGAGAGGGCTGGGGTGTGGCGGAGGCGCGTTCTCCGGGACGGGCGCTCAACCCTGGTTGTCGCGACCGAAGGGGATGTTCATCTCCTCCGCCGGGATGATCCGCACCTTTTCCGGGATTGCCCAGTCGACACCCTCGTCCACCCGGATCTTGAAGTGCAGCATGTCCTGCAGCGCCTGGTGATCCTCCGGGCGGAAGGTCATCTGGCCTTTCGGCGTCTCCCAGGACATCCCTTCCATGGTCGCGATCAGCGTCTCCGTCTCGTAGTCCGGTGCCTCCTTAAGCGCCTTCACCACGGCGAGCGCCGCCGACATGCCCCCGGCGGTGAAGAAGTCGGGCGGGCTGTCGAAGCGCTTCATGTGCTCCTCGACCAGCCAGGCGTTGATCGGGTTGTCGAAGGCCTCATAGTAGTAATAGACCGCGCCCTCCATGCCCGGGAACCGCTTGTAGGTCGGCAGCACCGGCAGGATATGCCCGCCCATGGAAATCTCGATGCCGTAGCGCGACGGGTCCATCGCCTGGATCTTGCCCGGCGCATCGCCGCCGCCGGCGATGTAGATCAGGATGACCTTGCGGCCGTCCTTGTCCTTCAACGCGTTGAACATGCGCTCGGCATAGGCGGTGAAGTCGGTGGTGCCCTGCGGGACGTATTCCTCCGTCACCACCTCGGCGCCGGAGCCGTCCAGCGCCGTCTTGAACGCGGCGATGCCGTCGCGGCCAAAGGCATAATCCTCGGCGAGGGTCGCCACGTGCAGGGTTTCGTCCGGTTGCAGGGCCAGAGCCTGCGCCTGCATGTCCATCGACGAATTGCGTGAAGTCTTGAAGACATACCGGTTGCTGTCCGGCCCGGTGAGGCTGTCCGCGACAGCCGGCTCGACGATCAGGATCTTCTCGTATTCCTCGGCAATCGGCAACATGCCCACGGTCACGCCGGAGGAGGTCGCTCCCACCGCCAGCAGCACGTCGTCATCGCCGTAGGCCTCGGCGAGCACCGCGCGGGCCACGTCCGGCTTGAACTGCGTGTCCTTGACGATCAGTTCGATGGGCCGCCCGTCGATCGCGTTCGTGCCCTCGGTGCCATACTCGATGCCCATCTCGAAGCCGGTCTGAGCCTGCTTGGAAAAAGCCTCGAAGCTGGAGCCGCTCAGCCCGTGGATGAGGGCGATCCTGATCGGGTCTTCCGCCTGCGCCGCCGTTGCCAGGGCCAGGCCCGTGAGCGCGGTTGCGACCAGTCGCTTGACGTATTTCATGCTATCCTCCCATCGTGGCAGGCGCGCCGCGTTGCATCCGCATCCGGGGTCGCCCTACTCTGCGCCCATGATCGCCGGGCGGCCCCGTGGAGGCAATATCGTGGAAATACGTATGGACGAAGCGTTCGAGACCGGCGATTTCGCGGCGCTTGCCTACGCGTTCGCCCCCGTTGGGCTCGTCATCACCGAGAACCGCGTGATCCGCGATTGCAACGCGGCCTTTGCGGAGATGTTCGAATACACCGCGGACGAGTTGCGAAACCAGGTGTTTTCCATGCTCTACCCTTCGGACGAGGAATTCGCCAACATTCGCGACCGAGGCGTCCGGCAGCTGCGCGAGACCAACACCTACTGGGACGAGCGGATCATGGCGCGCAAGAGCGGCACGCTGTTCTGGTGCCGCGTCCGGGGCCATTCCTTCACACCGGACGAGCCGCTGATGCGCGCGGTCTGGAGTTTCGCGGACCTGTCGGAGACTCGCCCATATGTGCCCCTGACGCGCCGCGAACGCGAGATCATCTCGTACCTGTCGGACGGGCTCACCAGCAAGGAAATCGCCGGCCGGCTGGAGTTGTCCCACCGGACGGTGGAGGTCTACCGGGCAAAACTGCTGAAGAAGTTCGGCGTGAGCAATTCGAGCGGGCTGTTCCAGTCCCTGGGCGGCATCGGCAGCGATCACGTGGTGTCACGGACCAAAGGTTGACTGTCCGGGCGCAGCCCGCTCAGGCAGTACAAACGTCGCGGTCGATCCGCGTGATGTTCGAAGAGCTGAAGCCTGAAAAATGGTGCCCCCACACGGACTCGAACCGCGGACCTACTGATTACAAATCAGTTGCTCTACCAGCTGAGCTATAGGGGCGACGGGGGCCTTCAGGGCCGCCGTGTGAGGTCGTTTAACCGAGGCGCACGCCAAGGGCAAGAGGCCTGATGGTTCAGGCCTTCGGCTTGCGGCGCAGGGGCGAGTCGCCGCCGCGGTTCAGCGGCTTTCCCTTGCCTTTCGGCTTGGCTGCGCCGGGGCGCTCGACGCGCTTCGACGGGTCGGCGGCGAAGGCGGGTTTGGGTTTGCCGCCGGGTTTGCTAGCCTCCTTGCGGAACGGCTTGTCACCATCCCGGGCAGGTTTCGCCCCGTCCTTGCGGAACGGCTTGTCGCCGTCTTTGCGGAACGGCTTCTTGCCGTCCTTGTCGAATGGCTTGTCACCCGCCCTGCGGAACGGCTTGTCGCCGTCTTTGGGGATGGGCTTGTCGCCGTCGCGGCGCGGTTTGTCACCGTCCCGATAAGGCTTCTTCTCGCCCTTGTCCCAGGGTCTGCCCTCGCCCTTTCCAAACTTGCCCTCGGGCTTCCTGCCGAAGCTCTTGCGCGGGGCGTCGTCGTCGCGGGCCGGGCGCTTGAAGGGGCGGCGGTTGTCGCCGTCTTCATCGCCGCGCGGCTTTCGGGGGCGCTCGCCGTCGTCCCGCTTGTGGAAGGGTTTTTCCTTGTCTCCGAACGTCTTGCGCTCGCGTGGGGCCTCGTCCCGCGGCTTGCGCGGGCGGTCTTCTCGGTCGTCACGGGGCGCCGGTGCCTCGGAGGCTTCGACGCTCGCCGGTCCGTCCTGAGCCTGTTCCCGCCGCGCACGCGGGCGGTCGCCGTCCTCGCGCGGACCCTTGCGGTGCGGCTTGCCGGGACCGGCGGGCTTCGGCCCGCGACGGGCGGAGGCGGCGATTACCGCCGGTTCGCCGTCCTGCCGGGTGGCATGGACTTCGTTCTCGAGGAGGCCATTCGGGCCAAGCTGGTTCTGGAAACCCTGCGCGGCGCTTTCGCGGATCTCGACGAAGGTTTCGCTGCCCAGCACACGGATGCGGCCAATGTGCGACTTGTCGAGGTTGCCGATGCGGCAGAGCAACGGCAGCAGCCAACGGGCCTCGGCGCCGCTGTCCCTTCCGACGCTGAGCGCATACCAGACGGCCGGGCCGAATTCCTCACGAGGGCCCGAGGATTTCTCGCCCGGCTTGTTCAGCTCCTCGGGGGCGGAAAGGTTGGCGCGGAACAGCCGCAGGCAGGCGGCGGCGACCTTCTCCGCCCCGTGCAACTCCAGAAGCGTCGCGGCAAAGGCGGCGTCCTGTTCCGGGATTTCCTCGTTCCAGACCGCATCGGACAGCAGGCGCTGCTCGTCGGCGGCGAGGATTTCCTCTGCGGAGGGCGCGAAGGTCCACTCGGCGTCGATCTTCGCCCATTTCAGCAGACGCTCGGTCTTCTTCACCGCCTTGTCCGGCACGATCAGCACGGAGAGCCCCTTGCGACCGGCGCGGCCGGTGCGGCCGGAGCGGTGCAGCAGGGCTTCGGTGTTGGTGGGCAGGTCGGCGTGGATCACGAGGCCGAGGTTCGGCAGGTCGATGCCGCGGGCGGCCACATCGGTGGCGACGCAGACGCGGGCGCGGCCGTCACGCAGGGCCTGCAGCGCGTGGCTGCGTTCGTCCTGCGACAGCTCGCCGGACAGGCTCACCACGGAGAACCCCCGGTTGGCGAACCGCGCGGTCAGGCGGGCGACGGCGGCGCGGGTGTTGGCAAAGACGATGGCGGTCTGCGCGTCATGGAAGCGCAGCAGGTTGATGATCGCGTGCTCGGTGTCATGCTGCGCAACCTGCACCGCCTGGTACGAGATGTCGGCGTGCTGTTCCTTGCCCGAGATCGTCGAGACGCGCACCGCGTCCTTCTGGTACTGCTCCGCCAGCTTCGCGATGGCGGGGGAGACGGTGGCGGAGAACATCAGCGTGCGGCGCTCTTCGGGCGCCTCGCCGAGCATGAACTCGAGGTCCTCGCGGAAACCGAGGTCGAGCATCTCGTCCGCCTCGTCGAGGACGATGGCGCGGATGTCCGACAGGTCCAGTGCGCCGCGCGTGATGTGGTCGCGCAGACGCCCGGGAGTGCCGACGACGATATGCGCGCCACGCTCCAGCGCCCGGCGCTCGGTGCGGGCGTCCATGCCGCCGATACAGGCGGCGATGCGCCCGCCGGCCTTGCCATAGAGCCACTCCAACTCGCGCTGCACCTGCATGGCCAGTTCGCGCGTCGGCGCCACGACCAGCGCCAGCGGCAGGGCGGGCGGGCCGAACCGGGCGTCCTCGCCGAGCAGCGTCGACGCGATGGCGAGGCCGAAACCCACGGTCTTGCCCGATCCGGTCTGCGCCGAAACGAGAAGGTCCGACCCTTTCAGATTGTCCTCCGTGACGGCGATCTGCACGTCGGTCAACTGGTCGAAACCGCGCTCGGCAAGCGCATCGGTGAGGGTGGAGATCATGGTGAGGGTGTCCGCGGCAGGGGGAGGAGTCGGAAAGAGACAGCCGATAGAGCAATCCCGTGCCGCTGTCCATCCATTCATTGCGCCCGGCGCGTCAAGGCCGGTCACACGGCGGCGGCGCACCCGCGAATCGCACGCGATTCGTCATTGGGACTCACACGGACGGATTTCGAATTGTGATCTGTATCACACTTGAATCATTGAATATTGTCTCTTTCGGATAGGGTTTGCCAGCCGCGGTTTTGCAATTCCCTTTCGCTGCCCGACGATCACGGAAACTTTTTGGTCCGCAGTTCGAATCGGTCTGTCGGCGTTTTGGCTGACGCTGCGGCAATCCTTCGCCAACCTTTCCAGACGGTTAATCGGACGTGCGGCGCTGAGCGAGGGCGCAGGCTTGACGTTGGCGCGGGCCACGTCAGCCGTGGCAAGCCTTTTTTTGAGAATTGTTTTCTTGCTCAGCGTGAAAATATCTACCTAAGGTTTATCACGCTAAGCGGGTATCGGCGTATCTGAATGAACGCTTTTACGTCTTCTCGACATGATAACAACAGGGACTCAAACACATGGTTTTGCTTACTCTTCCGCAGGGAGCCATCAATTGGAATGGCGGGCAACGGATGACCCTCAGGGCTGGCGACACCGCCACCTGCACGACGCTGAACGATGGTCAGCTTTACGCGGTCTTTATCTACAACTCGGCTCAGAATGCCACCAATGCCGACATCTTCGTCAACTGGTCGAACAGCCAGCCGCCGCAGAAGATCACCGTGCCGGGCACCACGGCGAACGCCGGTCTGGCCTCGCTCGGCTTCGTTTCGGGTTCGGACACCCAGACGGTCTCCGTCTCGATGCCGACGAATTCGCCGATGGGACAGGTGGAGATCTGGCTCGGCAGCGTCAGCATGCCGGTCAATACCGCCGGTCTCGACAATGAACAGCTGCCCTCGGACGGGGCGCCGCATCCGTTCGACAAGTACCGCCGCTATTACGCGGTGCCGACCGCTGCCTGGCACCAGCTCACCATCAAGAGCTCGGTGACCCAGTTCATTTCCGTGCAGTTCCAGAACGCCAAGGCCAAGGTCTTCGTGGTGAACGAGTCTTCGAACGGTCTGCTCGAAGGGCAGGTGGTCTCCATGGGGCCGACCGCCCAGTCCAAGGGCGTGGTCGAGCCGGTGACCTCGGCCATCCAGAGCATCATGACCCAGTTCCAGGGCAACGGACAGCAGTACGTCTGGATGAACGCCGACAGCGCCGACAATTCGGACGACGCGACGATCGCCATGCAATCCATCTGATCCGGCGGGACCTCCGCCGATCCGGACAAGGCTGGCGGGGTTGGGGCGCGGGAGCGCGCCCCGGCCCGTGCCCGATGCAGGAGACCGACGCTTCGACGATTGACTGGAACGATGGCCGTTTGCTGACGCTTCAGGCCGGCACATCCGCGCGCTGTGCCGCGCTGACCAAGGGAGAATTGTATGTCGCCTTGCTCTACAACACCGCCCAGCACGATCAGAATGCGGATGTGATCGTGGTCTGGAGCAACTCCTATCCGCCCCGCACCATCACGTTGCCCGGCACCACCGGCGACGCAGGCGTTCCGGCGATGGTCTTCGTCTCTGGCGACGACACGGAGTTCCTCACGATTTCGCTCGGCGCGACGAGCACGGCGACGGTGGCGGCGCTCATGGTCAGCGTCTCGATGCCCGCCAACACCAACGGGATCTCCGCCGGTCCGCTTCCCGCCGACGGGCAGCTGCACCCGTTTCAGAAGTATACGCGGTATGACGCGATCCCGGCAGCGGGCTGGTCGCAGCTCAGCCTGACCAGTCCGAAAACGCAATTTGTCAGCATCCAGATGAAGATGGCCGCGGCGGCGGTGCGGGTGCTGAACGTGAACAGCGTCGGCCTCTATGACGGACAGCTTAACAAGGTCGGCCCCACGGCCCAGACCAAGGGCGTGGTCACGGTCCAGAAGATCGCCAAGCAGAGCTGGTCCACCAACACCGTGCAGGGCAACGGCCAGACGGTGGTGTGGATGGCGGCGGACAGTGCGCCGAACGCGGCGGATGCGCAGATCGCCCTGCAAGGCCTCTCGGTCCTGCAGGCGCTTTTCGTCACGGGGGCACGGGGGCTTCGCGCCATGGCCCGGCCGCTTGGCCTTTCGCGGCTCTTCAAGGGGCCCGGCAACTCGATTTAGGGCCTTGGCGCCGCAGCGCGTCCGGCCAGACAGGGAGAGGAACACGTCATGGAACTCAAGCCGCTGGGCAGCACGGGCCTTTACCTTGTCGATCCGGACAATCCGCAGGACGCGACCTTTGGTGTCATGCTGTACGGAAACGTGCCACAGTCCTCCATCGACCTGGCCAGCAGTTTCCTGATCGCCGACAGCTTCTATGTCTTTTTCCCGGCGCAGACCCGCAGCGACTGGGCCGGGTTCGCGAGCGCGATGAAGGACCAGTTCCGCGGCACCAACCGCCGGTTCGGCTTTTTCGGCTCGGACGGCAAGGCGCTGAATTTCCTGGAGGTGACGGGCACCGGCGGGCAGCAAACGCTCAACGGCGGCACCGACTTCGTGCTGCGCAACATCACCTTCCGGGTCATGCAGCCGTCGAGCCAGCGGGTGGCGGTGAGCTATGACAACGCGACATCCGAGTTCCGCATCGTCAATCTCAAGGTCGGGGGCGGGATCACCGTCACCTGGCGTCCGACGCCGCCGGGCGGGGCCGAAACGGTCATCTCGCCGGTCACGGATCTCTATATCCCGCTGACCGGGCAGGCCCCGGGCACGCTGCGCACCGGGCTGGAGCTGACCCTGTCCGAACAGGCGGCCTTCGAGACCGGCCCGATGTACTTCGGTCCGGCGACCGGCGGCGGCGATCTGACCGCGCTGCGCTACCCGATGCTGCTCTCCGGCGGAGCGGCGGGCGGGCGCGTCCGGCTGACCGCCTACGTCGACCCGGCGCTGCCGCTCGATCCGAAGCGCTGCTTCTTCGAGATGGCGGACACCACCCTCGCCAGCGCCTTCACCACCACGCTCGGCCGCCAGGTCAGCCTTGCGCCCACCAGTGGCCCGCAAGGCGTGACCACGCGCTTCGTGCTGGCCGACAGGCCGGTGACGGCGACGGGGCAGGGGCAGGCCTACTACCTCACGCCGATGGGGGCGATGTCCCTGTCGCAGAGCGGCGGGGCGACGACCGGGAACCTGATCTGCGGCTATTCCTCGACGGAGGTGTTCTCCTTCGCCAATGGCGACGTGCTGGATTTCGCGCCTTTGCAGAAGGCCTTCCTCGAAACCATCCCGGCAAAGCCCGCCACGCAGGACACCCCGGCGGTGCCCGCGCAGTACCTCTCGGACAAGGCGACCACCTCCTGGATCAGCGTGACCTCCGCCGGGGCGCAGCCGATCTATTTCAGCCAGCCGCAGGGCAGCCCGATCTTCGAGGATGACGGGCAGACCGGCGGCGCCTATGTTCCGCCAACCGGCTCCGGCTCCGGATCGGGCGCGGCAACCGCCGAAACCCCGCCGACCACCGCTTACAAGCTCAGGTTCATGCCGATCCCGGCCTGGCCCGCGCAGGGCAGCGAGATGGCCCTGACGCCAAGCCCGCTGGTGCCGATGGTGCCCTATGGCGGCCTCACGGGGCTGGACGACAAAACCGCCGCGCCCTTCCAGCAGGCGGAGAGCAAGAGCATCAATCCCGCCCGCCGGCAGGTGCTGAGCAATGCCAACCCGGCGCGCAGTTTCGCGCCGATGATCCGGTCCAAAACCGCGATTTCCGACATCCTGACCAACAACATGACCCCTCTCGGCCTCGTCGGCGGCTTCAGTCAGGACAACGTCTGGGAGCAGACGAATTTTGCCCTGAGCGGGGCCAGCAAGGACCAGGTCCTGCGGTTCGAGGACATGGGCGACGCGATCCGCGCCGCCTTCTACCAGAACCAGGTTTTCCTCGTGATCGACCGGGACACGGTGGACGGGGCGCCGCTGTTCACCTTCGGCAAGACCGACGCCACGGTGGAGCTGTCCGACTGGTTCTTTGACCTGCGCCTGCAAGGGGCATCGCAGGCGGAATCCCCCATCCTGATCGTCAAGTTCTTCCGCGACAAGTCGATCAAGGAGTTGGCGCAGGAGCAGGCGATCTGGGAGGACCCGCTGACCTTCTGTTCCGACCCGGATGGGCGGCAACAACAGATCCTCGACTTCATCGAGGCTGCCGAGACGAAGGTGAAGGACGAGGGTCAGACCTCGATCTACGCCAATTTCGTGAAGGTGGTGAACGATCCGAACTTCACCGGCATTCTCGCGCTGAACACCGCGCTCGACCTGCAGGATCTGCCCGCCGTCATCAAGGCGTTGATGGGCGGCATGGTGGATGCGGAAGGCAAGAGCAACATCGCCGCCTTCCGCGCCCACCACGTCGGCGTGTCGATTTCCGACACCGGAAACGGCGCGGAGGTTTCGCTCGATTCCAGCTCGATCTTCGGCCTTGTCGACTACGAGGACCCGGGCAGCGGCAGCAACACCTCGCTGCAAACCCGCTCGCAAGAGCATCTGGCGCTCGATCTCGACGTGCTGGACAGCATCTACCCCTGCGGCGCCAATGGCCTGACCTGCTATGGCTTCAAGGTCATCTACCTGCGTGCCCTGTTCGAAAACAACGCGCTCGCCAGCTTCGACGCGGAGGTGGACCTGACGGTCAACAACCTCTTTGCCGTCGGCGTGAACCTTGGCCAGATCGGCGGGGCTGAGGCCGACGAGGGCGACGACAACATCATCAAGATCAACGGCAGCTATTCCGAGCACGAGGGCGCGCAGACCTATTCCTTCGTGGCGAAGAAGACCTACGAATTCACCTTCGAGGACAACACCTACCTCAAGAAGATCACCTTCGACAAAGTCCAGTTCTCCGCCACCACCGAGGAGGAGGGCGGCTCGAACACCAGCCGCATTTCCTCGCGTTTCGGCATCTGGGGCAGCATGGAGTTCAACCAGCTCGACTTCCTCGACATGTTCAGCTTCGAAAAGCTGTCCTTCGCCGATCTGGGCATCGAGATGGGCTATGACCTGATCGTGCAACCCGCGCCGCAGCCCCCGGAAACGCAGAACCTCACGCTCAGCTTCGCCCCCGGCAACCTGCGCTTCGACTTCGGCGAGACGAAACAGCGCGACAATGACGACAGCCTGCTGGCGCTCTTGCCGTTCAAGCTCAAGAGTTTCCTCTACTCGGAGAAGGGCCAGAGCATCTCCTCGCTCGACTACTTCGGGATCAGCCTCGACGGTTTCGGCGACGTGGACACCAGCCCGGAGTTCAACTTCGCCCTGATCTTCGATCTGGATCTCGGCAGCCTCGGCGGTCTGGTCGGGGACCTTTCGGCGTTCAAGTTCTCCATCATCCTCGGCTGGCAGCCCGCGACGGGGAAAAACCCCAACGCGCTGGTCTTCGGTGTGCAGATGCCGGAGGCGGACGGCAAGCTGGAAATCACCATCGAGGGCGTGCTGAAGATCGCCATCGAGCTGTTCCAGCTGAAATACGTGGACAACGCCGCAGAGCCGGGCACCAAGCTGCTCGTTCTGGCGATGCACAAGTCCTACATGGAGATTCTCGGCACCCGCATTCCGCCGGGCAATGTCTTCTTCGACCTCGCGCTCTTTGCGCCGACCAAGGGCGAGGACAAGATCGGCTGGATCGCCGCCCTGAACGCGCAGGACCCGGAGAAGAAGGCCGAAGCGGTCTCCATGGACGGGCCGATGAAGGCGCTGGAAGATGCCTCGCGCAAGCAGGTCACGGAGGAGGTGCGCCGCTACGAGCTGGCAGAGGCACCCACGCAGTTCCTCGCCGATGACGACGAAGGCTCCAGCCTCATCAAGCTCGACTACTTCGGCGTCGGCCAACGCGTCGGCCCGGACAAGAAACTGAAAAACTTCGACGAATTCCTGACCTTCATGCGTACGGATTTCTGGGACGCGGTGAAGAAGGGCAACTATGCCGAGGTCTACAAGCCCGATGGCGGCTGGATCGTGGTGTCCAACGTGGTGCTGCTCGACGTGATCGGCCTCGGCTTCGTCTTCTACGACGACACGCCGTTCTACTCGCTGAAGATCTACATCACCAAGGGCAGCATCAAGGGGCTCTCGTTCGAGATCACCTATACCAAGATCAGCGACGACGTCGGCCTGTTCTTCATCAACTTCACCCTGCCGGACGTGCTGCGCACCTTCCAGGCGGGCGCGGCGAGCCTGACGCTCCCGGCGCTGAAACTCTCGATCTACACCAACAGCGATTTCAAGATCGACCTCGGTTTCCCGGCCAATGACGACTGGTCCGTCAGCTTCCGGGTGGAGGCCTTCGCCGGGCCGATCCCGGTCACCGGCTCGGGCGGTTTCTACATCGCCAAGCTCAGCTCCGCCACAGACGACACCTTCACCGCGAAGGATTACACCACCATCCTCGCCGCCGGCTTCGCGGCCCGGCTCGGCGTGGGCAAGAATTTCACCGCCGGTCCGCTCAAGGCCGGGGTCAGCCTGACCTTCTTCGGCATCATCGAGGGGGCGGTCGGCTATTACGCCCTCAAGGACAACGAGGACGTGGTGAAATGGCTCACCGATCCCAAGGCGCTGGCCCTGAAAGGCCAGTTCGGGGTGATCGGCGAGCTTTATGGCTCGCTCGACTTCGTCATCATCAAGGCCAGCGTGAACGTCCGGATTCAGGCCTCCGTCGGGATGCAACTGCTGCTTGAAGCCGGCCTCGGCGGCGATCTGCTGCTCTACGTGGAGGCCAGCGTCAGTGTCTCCGTCAGCGTCAAGATCAAGCTGTTCTTCTTCTCCATCTCGATCAGCTTCTCCTTCAAGGCCAGCTTCCGCTTCGAGTGGAAACTCATCTCCCAGAACAGCGCCGCCCATGTCGAGGCGCTGGCCGCCCGCAGCACTCTCATGGCGCTCGCCGCCGATCCGTGGAACCCGGATTTCCCGCTGCAGACCGGGCTGAACAAGGCGCTCGCCAGCTGGATGACCCCGGAATACACCACCGTCTGGACCGATCCCGCCGCCACCGGAACGCCGTGGTTCGCGGTCTCCCTGACGATGGAATACCTCGCCGAGCCGGCGCAAGCGACGCTGGAGACGTTGAAGCCCTTCGAGACCCTCGCGGCGCAGATGCTGGCCTGGTCCCTGAACGGCGCGCTGGGGCTCGCCAATTGGGACGCGGAGGTGACGCAGGATCAGGTCAACAGCCTGAACCAGAACCCCGATCTTCTGGTCGGCGGGCTGACCTATGACGGGCTGCTGACCGGCCTTAGCAAGATGTTCACCCTCGCCGTCACCACCCCGCCCCCGGCGGACAGCACCATGGCCGAGGCCGACAAGGAGGAGAAATACGCCACCATCTTCCCGATGCCGCCGTTCCTGACCCTGACCACCTCGGGGCGCGATACGGACCTCAGCTATCTGTTCTCGTCCAAGAGCAACGTCTCGCAGGACTGGATCGACACCACGCTGCAGGACTACTTCAACGAGCTCTACACCAACATCACACGCGACGCGGACACCGAGACACTGGCCGCGACTGCGGACAGCACCGTGCCGCTGATCCAGTCCATGTTCCTCGACTGGTTCCAGGCGGTGGTGCGCTCCACCTTGAATGGCGTGCTGACGCAGATGCAGAACGCCGATCTCGCCAGCGGCAAGCTCTCCGATCTCTACCTCGCCGCCGTCAAGGCGGGCGAGTTGCGCACCGTGGCGGGCCAGATGGCGCAGTTCTTCCGCTCCGGCCTGCGCCTGCCGCAGACCACCGGCATGGAGGTGCCGAACGGCGCACTTGAGCCGACCAACCCGCTTTACGCGCTGATCTGGCAGGAGTTCCCCGTCGGGGCGACCACGGACTACAGCGTCACGCTCGCGGCGGATGCGAACCAGCCCTGGCTGACCGTGGATGCGACATGGCAAGTGACCACAGCCGATGTCACGCCCTACGCCGTCTCTGGCAGCAGCCTGTCCGTTCCGGGCAACCTCAGCCTGATCCCCGTGCTGCAAACCGGCCCGCAGGCCTTTGCCCTCGCCAACCCGATCACCTGGACCCCGGCGGGCGGCACGGCGCAATCGCTGCGGCCCTTCTCCGCCTCCATGCTGACTGCGCTCAAGGCCTCCGCGCCACTGTCGGTCAGCCTGAACAGCCGCGAGACGGCCAAGGCCTACGATCAGACAACCGTGCCGTTCCCGACCGCCGACACCACCTTCGCGCTGCAGATCGAAATGACGATCCGCAAGGTTCCGGCGGGCGAGGGGCAGTTCCTCGGCACCACCTACGCCCTCGGCGCGGCGGACCTGACGCAGCAGACGGCGATGCGCGAGTTGCTCGCTGCGCTGACGGCGGGCACGGTTTCGACGCAAAACGTCAAACTGCTCTACCAGACGGCGCAGAATGAGGGCGGTCTCGTCTCCGACCCGGCGGCGAAGCAGCTCTTCGTGCTGCGCACCAACACCACCACGCAAAGCGTTCCGCCCGCGACGATCGAAGCCCTGGCCCTGACCGCCGAGCAGACCGTCGCCGTGGGGGCCAACGCCGATGATCCGACCGGCTTCCTGCAGATCCTCGAACAGGCCAGCGTCACCAACCAGACCGGCTATTTCCTCACCTTCGAGGACAGCACGGGCAAGGGCCTGCCCGATGCCCTCTTCGGCTCGCAGACCTTCGCGCCGGTCACCTTCCTGTTCGAGTTGAACCTGACGCCCAACGGCGCGGCCTACAGCCTCCCGGTCTACGCCAATGCGGCGGTGCTGCAGAACACCACCAACGACCGGCTCTACTACGCCGAAACCCTTGAGGCCGCGGACGAGACGCCTTACGTCTCCACCGCCGCCGGCACCCTCGGGTTCGAGCTGACCCGGACGGAGCCGACCGGCGAGACGGTCATGGACCAGCTTGCCAGCCTCTACAGCCTCATCGCCTATCAGGTTCCGGGCAGCACCGGCTTCCGTGCCTCCGGCCTGTCGGTCCCCTCCGGCCCGCAGAAACCGGACGAGGCCGACCCGACCCAGACATGGCGGCTCTTCGTGCCGCTCTACAAGCTGGCGACGGACAACCCGCAGGGCGCGGCCGAGGTCAACCGTTATGCCTCCATCGGTGAGACGGCGAGCGTCAACGCGATGATCGTCGACGCCTTCGGCAACAGCTTCGGCCCGGCCAAGCCGGTGGTCACCGATCAGGCGAACCTGATGTTCGACGACCTCGTGCCCTTGGGCAACTGGTCCGGCATCCGCTCGGTCTTCGACTTCAACGCCTGGTCCAGCCCGACGGACAACACCACCTGCGCGGCACTGGACGCGGGCGGACTGGCCGATAATGCCGTCGCCAAACCGGGTGTGCTCAGCGTCTACCTCTGTCCATCGAAGGAGGCGCTGCCTCAGCCCGGCTCGCAGAGCGCACTGGCCACGGCGGAGCTGTACCGCACCGTCTTCGACCAGCTGACGGCCAAGGGGCCGAACGGCGACGCGGCGGCGCAGATGTTCGTGCGCACCAACCTCGACAGCAGCGGCTCCGACATCGCACTGGACGGCCCGCAGACGCTCGCCGTGCTCTCGATGATCTCCGATGTGGAGACCTACCTGACCGGCGGAACGGTGGGTGACCTGCCCGGCGCGACGCTCAGCATCACCGTGCCGGGGGCCACGACGGACTTGCCGCTTGTCTTTGAAATCTCTGTCGATTTCGGCATCAAGCGCACGGATTATCTCGCCCCCGAAGTCACGGCGGCAAACTACCAGAACGCCATCCGCGTGCTCACCACCGTCCCGGCGCAGTCCGATCCGGAGGCGCTGCAACAACTCGCCGCCGACTTCTCCATCGCCTTCCCGGCCTTCACCCTCGCCACCGGCCCCGCCGATGCCTCGGGCGTGATCGTCCCGGCCCCGCAGGTGAAGGCAGAGGCGGAGCAGAGCAGCGCGGCCACGCCGAAAGGTCTCTGGGCGGTGTCCACCAATGTCACCACTCTCCAGATCAGCCAGACCCGCCGCGCCTACCTCGCGCCGAAACCGTTGAGCACGAAACTGCGCTCCGGCACGGTGCCGATGCCGAACACCCTGCCGGGTCTCGGCACGCTCCCGGCAACGCGGATCTTCTCCGATGTCGACCTCGACCAGATGGCACGCGGGGCCTTTGCCGCGATCGACACCATCCTCGGCGCGGAGAATGCCTCGAACAGCTTCGCGCAGGCCCCGACGGCCTACCGCCAGATCGCCGAGGCGCGGGAGGCGATTGCCGACCGCTATGCCGACAACGAGGTAAGCTGGCTGCTGGACGACGCCACCTATCAGGGGCAGGGCTCGGACCTGTGCCAGGGCCAGGACCTCATGGCCCAGCAGATGCGGGCCGCGCTGGGCAGTGCCTATGCGATCAACACCATCGTGCAGACCGATGTCAGCTTCCCCGGGGCCCTGCCCGAGACCATGAACAACCGCCTGCAACTCTTCGGCCAGATGCAGCGCCCCTCCGGACAGAGCAATCCCGAAGCGCAGGGCGGCGGCTTCGGCCTCGGCACGGCGCGGGTGGACATCCCGGCGGGCAGCGGCGGGCAGAAGGCGACCACCAGCTTCCTCTACGGTGTCACCGACCAGAAGATCGAGGAGGAAACCTACGCGCAATTCCCGCTCGAATGGGCGGTCACGCATCTGCAGGTCTTCCTTGAGGGCCGCACGCTGGACTACTGCACACACGATGAAAAGGCGCCGCCGTCGATCTGGCTGCAGTTCATCAACGCCTTCACCGTCGCGCCGTCGATGGGCGAGACCATCATCCCGCTGGCCTACCGCGAATACCCGACGCCGCCGACCATGATCGGCCAGCAGGCCGCCGGGGTGATCGTCAAGAAACCGACCTCGCTGGCGCAGCTGACCCAGTGGAAATACACCACCACCTACCAGGCGCGGCTGCTTAGCCGGGACGAGATCACGCTCAAGCTGATCTACAACACCAGCCTCTCCTCCGGGATCAAGACGCAGGCGGCGCTGGTAGAGGGGCCGGAGGTCTACACCCTCTTCGAGGCGCTGGCGCGGTTCACCGCGGGCTACGAGGTGTTGCAGGGCCAGCTGAACCCGGTGCCGGAAAGCGGCGCGGAGGATGCGCTGGGCAGTTTCGCCACGCTGGTCACGCAACTGGCCAACAACTCGGACTGGGTGCCGGCCCTGACCCTCAGCGATGCGACCGCCTCCGGGCCGGTCTACACGCTGGAAAGCGATGTGGTGACCGACATCGCGACGGGGCAGGGGGATCAGCGCAAGATCACGCTGGTGCCCGATCCGCTGGTCGCGCCGCCCAATCCATGGGTCGGGGAGAAGACCGTCACCGCGCTCAACCCCGAGACCATGGCGCCGTATGAGGGCGAGGTCTCGGGCGGCAGCGGGAGCGAGGTAACGACCACCTACACGCCGGTGCCGCCGATCAACGGCAATTTCGTCACGCATCAGGTGCAGGTGGACGGGCTGACCACGCTGGCCTTCGAGAACGCCAATTCCGGCATCGGCACCCGCCGCAATGCGCAGCTCTATCCCGGGGGGACGGTGCTCTCGAACCCCGACTTCATCTACCAGACGCCGGTGGTGCTGCTGACCAACCCGGTCACGCCCTTCGTCCAGAATGGCACGATCTACCAGATCTGGCCGAACGTGGTGCCGGACGCGGATCAGGACCTCGGCATCTACATCCAGCGGCTTCTGGAGGAGATGATGGGGCTGGAGGCGGTCAAGGCGGCCTTTGCCAGCGCCCGCGTGACAGACGCGCAAGCGGTGCCGGACAAGCGGCGGCTGAAGCTCGACGTGCGCTACGGCTTCCCGATCGGCGGGCCGTCCGGGACGTCGGAGCAGGCGGTGGACCTGGTGCCGCTGACGCCGGTGGTTCTGGTGCGGTCGTTCGATCTGCCGGTGGACGGGCTGAAGGAGGCCATCGACGGCTGGGTCGGCCTGTCGGACGGGGCGGCGGTGGACGGGGTGAAACCCTTCGCGGCGGTGATCGCCGACTGGTTCGCGGCGCAGGGCATCGCGCTGGGCCAGAGCACCGCGCCGAACGCGCCGCCGGAGGGGGCGTTCCTGTCCTTCGACATTACGCTCTTCTCTCAACTGGAGAGCGGCAAGACGCAGCTGCCGCTGCTGCGGCTCTCGGACCTGCGGCTGACGCTGACGGCGGTGAAGGCACCGGGGGCGTGATGGGGCGGGGCGGTTTCGGAATCGCCGCGATGTCTTGAAAGAAATCCGACCGGACTCTTTGCAGGAGTCCGGCGCCGGACCCCACCGTCCGGTGCCGCAGGGTCTTGTTAACCGCTCCGGGGGCAGGATCGCCCCCGGTACCGATGAAGACATACGGATCTCCCTGCGCGGCCCTTTGGCAAGGCCGGGGCAGGGCCAGCCCTTCGGGGCTGTTCGATCTAATCAGGCGAACAGGGCCGGGAGTGACACCCCGGCACAGGCTTTCCGTGACTGGCGGCCGCCGATCTTCGTGTTGAAGACAGCAGATGTGAGGGCAACGCCCCGTCCGGCAGATGGCCGCGGCGGGCGTTTGGCGTGTCTTTTTCGGTCCTTCTCCACCCCCCGGGGCTTCGCCCGTCCTTCGCTGAAAACCGTCCACCGGACGGTTTTCCGGGCACTCCGGACCCCCAACCCTCCCCAAAGGGGAGGGAGTCCCGGCGGTCAGACCTCCGTCCAGCTCTTGTCGTCGCCCTTGAGGCCGCCGACCAGCACCCGCGTCGGCAGGCCCATCGTGTCGAGCAGGGCAAAGAACGGCTCGGGGTCCAGTTCCTCCACGTTCTTCATCGTCTTCGCGTCCCACTCCCCCGAGGCCACCAGCAGCGCCGCCGCCACCGGGGGCACGCCCGCGGTGTAGGAAATCCCCTGGCTGCCGACCTCCTCGAACGCCTCCTTGTGGTCCGCGACGTTGTAGACGAAATACTCCACCGGCGCCCCGTCCTTCACCCCTTTCACCAGATCGCCGATGCAGGTCTTGCCGGTGTAATCGGGCGCGAGCGAGGCCGGATCGGGCAGGCAGGCCTTGACCACCTTCAGCGGCACCACCTCCAGCCCCTCCGCCGTGGTCACCGGTTGCTCCGACAGCAGGCCGATGTTCTTCAGAACGGTGAAGACGTTGATGTAATGGTCGCCAAATCCCATCCAGAACCGCACATCCGCCTGCGGGTAGTTGGTCGCCAGCGAATGCACCTCGTCATGGCCGGACTGATAGGCCTTCGACGGGCCGACCACAGGCAGGTCCCACTCGTGCCCGGAGGCGAACATGGACGTCTCTTTCCACTGCTGGTCCTCCCAGTAGTAGACCACCCCGGTGAATTCGCGGAAGTTGATCTCCGGATCGAAGTTCGTGGCGAAATACTTGCCATGTGATCCTGCGTTGATGTCGACGATGTCGATGCTCCGGACCTCGTCCATCTGGTCGATCGCAAACCGCGCATAAGCGTTCACCACCCCGGGATCGAAGCCCGCGCCAAGGATCGCGGTCACGCCCTTTTCCGCGCAGAGATCACGCTTCGTCCATTCGTAGTTGGCATACCAGGGCGGCGTCTCGCAGATGCGGTCCGGCTCCTCGTGAATGGCCGTATCGATATAGGCCGCGCCGGTGTCGATGCATCCCTGCAGAACGTGCATGTTCACGAAAGCCGTGCCGACGTTTATGACGATCTGGCAGCCGGTCTCCCGGATCAGCGCCGCCACCGCCGCGCTGTCCGTCGCATCCACCGCGTGCGAGGCGAGCACGCCCTCCGTCTTCATCGCGCCCTTCTCATGCACCGAAGCAATGATGTCGTCACATTTCGACGGCGTGCGCGAGGCGATATGGATCTCTCCCAGCACGTCATTGTTCTGCGCGCATTTATGCGCCACGACCTGTGCGACGCCGCCAGCGCCGATGATGAGCACGTTCTTCTTCAACGTATCGAGCCTCCGTTCGTTCCGGGTAGTCCTTGCGCCTCTAAGGCGACAGTTTCACGACAGCGCCGCCGCGAAATCCTCATAGGTGAAGTCGCGCACCAGGCGCTCCGTCCCGTCCAGCTCGCGAATGGCGATGGCGGGCATCTTCACCCCGTTGAACCAGTTCTTCTTGACCATGGTATAGCCCGCGGCATCCTGAATGGACAGCCGATCCCCCGGTTTCAACGGGTTTTCAAAGCGGAACTCGCCGAAGATGTCCCCCGCAAGGCAGGATTTGCCGCAGACCATCCATTCGTGGTCGCCGCGCTCGTCCATCTTTGCGCTCTCGCGGTAGATCAGCAGATCGAGCATGTGGGCTTCGATGCTGCTGTCCACGATCGCAAGGTTCTTGCCGTTGTAGAGCGTGTCCAGCACGGTCACCTCCAGCGTCGTCGACTTGGTGATCGCCGCCTCGCCCGGCTCCAGGTAAACCTGCACCTCGTTCTGCCCCGCGAAGCGTTTGAGCCGTTCGGCCAGCCGGTCCAGCGGATAGCCCTCGCCGGTGAAATGGATGCCGCCGCCGAGGCTGATCCACTCCATCTTGCGGATCAGATGGCCGAAGCGCTGTTCGATCATGCCGAGCATCGCATCGAACCGCTCGAAATCGGCGTTCTCGCAGTTGTTGTGGAACATGAAGCCGCTGATCAGCTCCGCCACCGGCTCGATCACCTCCGGGGAATGCTCGCCAAGGCGCGAGAACGGCCGGGCCGGGTCCGCCAGATCGAAACTCGACGTGGAGACGCCGGGGTTGACCCGGAGGCCGCGTGTATGGCCCCGGCTGACGTCCTCGAACCGGGCAAGCTGCTGCGCGGTGTTGAAGATGATCTTGTCCGACGAGGCCAGCACCTCCTCGATCTCGTCGGGCGCCCAGGCGACGGAATAGGCATGGGTCTCGCCGGGGAATTTTTCACGCCCGAGCTTGACCTCGAAGAGCGAGGAGGAGGTGGTGCCGTCCATGTACTCCGACATGAAATCGAACACCCCCCAGGTCGCGAAACACTTGAGCGCCAGCAGCGCCTTCGCACCGGACTGCTCGCGCAGTCTGGCGATCTTTTCCATGTTCGGCAGCAGCCGGGACTTGTCGATCAGATAATAGGGCGTGTGCATGGCGGGGCCTCAGGGCGGACGGAACCGGGACAGGCCCTGCACCTAGTGCCCATGACGCGTCAGGGCAATGTTTTCTTGGCTTTGGTGAGGCAAAAAGAGGAGGTTGGCTGTGCTCGGTGGATGGTGCGCCTGTGAGACCGGAGCGGGTTCAGGGCGCAATGGCGGCTTGGAGCCCAGAGTGACGGGTGCTGGGCTTCGAACGAAAGGCAGCTATTAGGTTCGGAGCGAAAGGAAATTCTCGTAGTCTTCAATCCAACGCCGCTCACACCAAGCGTTCTCTCCAAATTTCTTGATCTGCGAAAGCTCACCTTCTTCCGACAGTGTCTTTGTCCACGGCAGGACGCGTTCGCTGACAATTGTGCGAAGCTTCTTGAGGCGCCTGCTGAGTTGTCTTGGACCTAAGTCAGCATAATTGATTTCGTGAATTCGCCACCGCCCAGAATTTTCGGGCTGGTAGTTTGGAGAACGGCGGGACCATCCATCAAAATCGTCAAACGTGAATTTCCGAGGACAATCTTCGACATATTCTACCTGCTGTGCGGGGTCATCACTTTTGACGGGCCGCAAGAATGTGTGACGGAAGCAGATCACTGACCGAGCCATTCCTTGTCGCGCCAATCGTCCGCCTTGCCTTAAGATGAGGAGTTCGCGGGTATCATCGATGTGGTGCATCGAGCTACCACGCCCAATCATTTGAAAGCCGTGCTCTATTAGAGGTTCGGCAAACTCGGAAGTGAAAAGACTATTGAATTCGTTGCTTTGCATGTCGCTACACTATGAAGCTTGAGAGCGTCTTGCCAACTTTAAGTCTCCCAGCGTTCGCAAGAAAGCAGCCGTTTGAGCATTCGCAGCGAATTCACCCTATGTCCCGCATGGCAGGCGTCCATTAAAGCCGGCTCCCGGTCGTCTCTTCGGAACCGCCTTGTTTGCCGACCGGCCGCCCTGCACGGCCCCTCCCACCGCACCGCACAACCCGACGAAAAAGGGCGGCCCCGTGAGGCCGCCCCTTCCATCGTTGTCCGTTCCAATCAGAACTCGAACGTAAACCCGGCAAAGACCGCGTGGTCGCTCCCCGATTTCGAGAAGCTGCCGCGGTAGGTCAGGTCGGCGCTCATGCCCCGGCCCAGGTCGGCGTCCAGCCCGAAGCCGACCAGCAGGCGGTCGCGTCCGAGGCCCGCACCGGCGGTCTGGAACGGTGCGCCGCCGACCGTGGCCAGAACGGAGGTCGTCGTGGTGCTCAGATCGCCCAGCACATGCTCGTAGCCGAGCGAGGCGAAGGTCCGGAGCGAGCCGCCGCCCTGCATCCGCCGCGTCGCGCCGATGTCGAAGCCGACGCCCACGGTGGTCTGCTCGTAAGTGTCATCCTGAACGGCAAGGTTGAGCACCCCGGCGCCGCTTTCGGTGAAGCCGTCGATGTCGGCCTTCACATGCTTCAACTCGACATAGGGCGCGAGGTAGAAGGTCGGGTTTTCCGACATCTTGTAGCGCTCGGCGAGGTTGTAGGACGCCCGGATCGCGGCGGCGAAACCGCGCCCGTCGGTCTTGCCCTTCGCCTTGGCGCTGGGGCTGCCGGCGATGGGGATGACCCGCTCGAACTCATAGTCGAACTTGCCGAAGCTGAGCGCCCCGGAGAGCGTCAGCGGCCCGGTCTTGTGGCTGGCGTAGAAGCCGATCTGCACCGCGTCGATGGAGGCGGAGGAGAGGCCGGAGGTCACGTCGGTCTGAGACATGCCCACGCCGAAGCCGAGCGTCACCGGCCCGCCATCGGTGTCAAGCCGCGCCTCGTAGCCCGCCGCGATACCCCAGGTGTTGGCCTCGTAGCTGCTCGCGCCGTTGGAAGCGTCGACGTTGTGCCGCGCACCGAGGCCGCTGACCCAGCCGAAATACGGCTTCGTCGCGCCCTTGGTCGACATCACCGCATCGTCCGGGAAGCCGAACCCGGCGCTCAGGCTGCCCCGGGCGAGCAGGGCGCTGTTGAACGCGCCCATCTGCTGGCTTGCGGCCTGCAGGGTGTTCGGATGGATCGACTTGTCCGAGAAGCCGCCACCGGGGGTTGTGGGCGGCGTTGTGGGTGGCGTCGTCGGCGGCGTTGTGGGTGGCGTCGTCGGCGGCGTGGTGGGTGGTGTCGTCGGCGGTGTCGTCGGCGGCGTCGTAGGAGGCGTCGTCGGCGGCGTGGTGGGAGGCGTGGTGGGCGGTGTCGTCGGCGGCGTGGTGGGTGGCGTCGTCGCCCGCGTATAGGAAATCGCCACGTCGTTCGGGTTCACCGCAACCACGATGTTCACGTCCGGCAGGGTGTCCGTGACCTGCGCAAACGTGCCGCTCACGCCGCCTGCCGCGTCGATGATCGTGTAGCTCTGGCTGGTCGGGTAGCCGGTCGGATAGTTCAGCGCCGTCACCGCCAGCGTCCCGCCGAGCGTCGCCGAGCCGGAGACCAGCAGCAGGTCGGACGCGCCGTTCGCGTCGATCTCGACATCGAGCAGGCCGCCCGCGCCAAGCACCAGATCGCCGTTGACGGTCAGCGTGCCGATGGAGTTGCCCGGTGCCAGCGTGCCGCCGTTGACGGTGGTGCTGCCGACATTGCCCATGCCCGACAGCGTGCCGTCGTTGACGATCACCGCCGTCCCGATGGAGCCGTTCATGATCAGGTTGCCACCGTTCAGGGTGGTGAAGCCGGTCATGGCGTCGGCGTTGCCGGTGTATTCGGTGGTGCCCGCCAGCAGGTTGATCGTGCCCCGCCCGGTCATGTTGGTGTCGAAGACGTAGTTGGTGCCGGTGTGGTTGAAGTTCAGCACGCTGGTGCCGTTGCCGAAATGCAGGTTGGAGACGTCGAGGTTGCCCGCGCCCACCGCCGCATCCCCCGCCGCCGCGCCGATGTTCAGCGTGCCGGAGGCGGTGCCCACCTGGCCCAGCGTCATGCCGCCGGTGCCGGTGTGGCGGAAGGTGGCGCCGTATTGCAGGGTCAGCACGCCGGTGCCGTTCTCGCCGATCTGCACGCCGTCGGTGCCGTTGTTGAAGACGTTGCCGGTGTCGGTCCAGAGCGTGCCCTGGCCAATCAGCGTCAGGCTGCCGCTGGAGCCGACACCGCGCCCGATCCGGGTGCGGTTGGTGTTGACCTGCGCCTGCCCGCGCACCGTCATCATGCCGGTGCCATCGGCCCCGACCGAGATCCCGCCGCCCGCGCTGTTGACCGAGGTGCCGACGCCGGAAATCTCCGCTTCGCCCTCGGACCCGGCGAAGGTGCCAAGGGTCAGCCCGTCCACGGTCAGGGTGCCGCCGTCGCTTACCTGCAACGCGCCTTTCCCACCGTCGCTGAAGCCGATGTAGAGGTTGTCAACCACGGTGGCGAGGCTGCCGGCGCCGTCGATGATCAGTGTCTGGTCCGATCCGGCCTCGTCCCCGACAATGCCGAAATCACCGACCCGAAGCTCGCCGCCGTTCAGGATGCGCACGGTGCCGGTGCCGTGTTGCTGGTTGTAGATGTTCACAGTCGACAACCCGCTGCCCGTGCCGGTCACCGTCACGTCCACCATCGCGCCCGGATCGTCGCCGAAGTAGAGCGAGCCGCCGAAGGCTGCGAGGCCGCCGTCCGCGACCATCACCGTCGCCGATCCCGCGCCGCCGATGTTGTTGATGTTGCTGCCGGTCGAGCCGAACTGCGCTCCCGCGCCGGAGACGGTCAGCATGGATTGCGAGCCCGCCTGCGTGCCCATCTCCAGATTTTCGACAAGGACCTGACCGCCATCCAGCACGTTCAGCGTGCCGTTGCCGCCAAAGCCCAGCCGCAGGATGTCGCGAACCTCCCAAAGGCTGCCCGCATCGCGCACGGTGACCACGCCGGTGGAGGTGGCGCTGGAGCCGATTCCGATGGACTCGGCAAACCCTGCCGTCCCGGTGATGGCCAGACCGCCGTTGGAGACGGTCATGGCGCCGTCGCCTTCGATGCCGACGCGGAAATCCGTCGTGCTGCCGAAGAAGCTGCCGGTGCCATCGACGATCAGCGTTCCGTCGGAGCCAACCGTGTTGCCGATGAGGACCTGTCCGAAGTTGCGCACGTCGCCGCCGTTCAGGATTTCCAGAACCCCCGTGCCTTCCGGACCGATCGCCAGCCCGGTGTTTCCGTTGGTCATGCTGTTGACCCATGTGGTTCCCGGCCCGGTGACGGTTACACGGCCGTTCGCCCCGGCATAGGACCCGATGAAGGCTTGTCCGGTTTGCAGCGCCGCGCCGTTCCGCACGGTCACCGTGCCGACGCCGGTATTGCCCGCCGCGAGGTTCTGGGTCCGCAGCAGCGAGCCATCGCCATCGAGGATCACGGTCCCGGTGCTGCCCGGGTTCTGCGCCACGCCGAGCGGCACGTCGGAGATATACATGCCGCCATTGCTGACTGTCAGCTCGCCATGGCCGATGAGTCCGATGTATGAGGCGCTGTTGCCGGTATTTGTCACGTTGACCTGCGAGCCCGGTCCGGACACGACGAGGAAGCCTCTGCCCGAGGGATCGCCGCCCAGGGCGACTTGCCCTGTGTTCACGGTCGCGCCGTTCAGCACGTCCATGGTCCCGGTCCCGCCCTGTCCGACGTTGATGAACTGGGCGGCGGTAATGTCGCTGCCGGGGCCGGTGACGATCAGCTGCCCGGTGCCCGTGTCGGAGGCCACCGTCACGCCGTTCACGGTGAGCGTGGCGCCGCCACTGACGGTCAGGTCGCCATCGACGTCATCCCCGACGAAGACGTCGAAGCCGACCGCCGGTGCGCCGGTGATCGTGGTCGGATTGGGCGTCACCGTGTCGATGATCGCCTGATCGTCGACGATGGTGTCGACGGGCACGCCGTTGGTCCAGTTGCCCGGATCGAACCAGTCGGTGCTGACCGCGCCGGTCCATCTGGTGTCGGCCCCGGCCATGGAGGCCAGCAGGCACAGGGTCAGCGTGGATGTCGAAGCGAGGAGGTTGCGTGTGTCGAAGGAAGGTTTTGCCATGACAATGTCGGTCCCGATAATCTGTCCAGACACGCCGGAGCGGCGCATCAAATCCTTGAGCCGCCGGGTCGCGTCGTCGGGCGCCCGGACAGGCGATGCGGCACGAGGGTATGGTGTTGACCGGAGTGTCCCGTGACAGGCCGGAGCGGGCCCAATTCCCCGCAACCGTCGTCGATCCACACGCCCCACACGTGTCGTGACGCTACGACGCTCTTCTGTCGTTTGTCAAAGACAACCCTTTGGACTCCCGCATTTTCCCGTGGACGTGGCTGTCCTGGAGCCTAAATCTGCGGATACGGGCGACGTGGCGCCTCGGGACGCGGCGCGGCAGATCGGTCTGCCTGTCATATGGGCGTTACCCACAGGGGCTAACGCTTGGTGCGGCCACTTCATCTTGCGGGGGTTGTGCGACTCGAAACGCGAGATATAGTGGTGCTCACTGGGGCGGGCTGTCCCGCTCTTGTGCTTGGACGAGAGGCAGACAGGGCGGAGGACGAGTCCCCCAATGGACGGCGAATTCAGAACCAGCTTCGTGCGCGAACCCGGCGCGCTCAAGCAGCACCCTGCGCTGGTGCTGAACGCGGATTACAGGCCCTTGTCCTATTATCCGCTGAGCCTCTGGCCGTGGCAGGAGGCGATCAAGGCGGCCTATCTCGACAGGGTGGACATCGTCGCCGAGTATGACGAGGTCGTGCATTCTCAGAGCATGACCCTGCGAATACCCAGCGTCGTTGTCCTGAAAGACTACGTAAAACCGAGAAAGCGCGTGGCCTTCACGCGCTTTAATCTTTTTCTGAGGGACGAATTCCGCTGCCAGTACTGCGGCAGCAAGTCCGAGCTGACCTTCGATCACGTGGTGCCGCGGGCTGCCGGGGGGATCACCTCCTGGGAGAACGTCGTCGCCGCCTGTGCGCCCTGCAATCTGCGCAAGGGGTCGCGGAGCGTGCGGCAGGTGGGGTTCTCCCTGCGCAAGCCGCCGCGCCAGCCGGGGGCGCAGGAGCTGCTCAACCTCGGGCGGAAGTTCCCGCCCAATCACCTGCACGAAAGCTGGATGGACTTCCTCTACTGGGACGCCGAACTGGAAGCCTGAGCCGGCCCCGGCTCAGGACGGCGGCGGCGCCAGGGCGTCGCGATAGGGCACCGGCTGGCCAAGCCGGTATCCCTGACCCTTGTCTATCCCCAGCCGCTTGATCTCGGCCAGTTCGCCATCGGTCTCGATCCCTTCGGCAATGACCTTCGCGCGCTGCAGCCGGGCAAAGGCCCGCAGGGCGGACACCAGCGTGCTGCGTTCGCTGTCCTTGTCGATGCCGCGCACCAGCGACCGGTCGAGCTTGATGTAATCGGGATGCAGGACAAGCACGTGCCGCAGGCTGGAATACCCCGCGCCGACATCGTCGATGGCGATGCGGAACCCGAGCGCCCGCAGGGCGTCGACGGACGCTCCGAAGCTCTCGTAATTCGGGACCTTCTCGTGTTCGGTGATCTCGATCACCACGCGATTGCGGTATTGCGGCCGAAAGATCGACGCGAAATCGAGGTCTTCGATGGAGGACACCGAGAAGTTGATCGACAGGAACACGCCGTCCGGCAGGCATTCGAGCACCTCGTTGGCTCCGCGCGCGATGACCTCTTCGACGGAGGACATCATGTCGAGATACTTCGCCCGGCGGAAGATGTCCTCCGTCAGGCCCAGCCGTTCCGGGAAGCGCGTCAGCAGCTCGTAGCCCAGCGCCCGGTTCTCCGACATCGACACGATGGGCTGCACGAAGAACCGGAAGTCCTTCTTCTCCAGCGCCCGCTGCAACTGGTTGGCATCTTCCGGGTTCAGCACCTGCTCCACCGCCATGGCCTCGATGTCCCGGGCGAGGAGTTCCGCGCAGAGCGTGAAGACCGCGAGGTCGCGCTCGGTGAGATCGGGTTTGGGTTGGCGGCTGAATGCGCAAAGCATTCCGTAGATCGCCCCGGTCGACAGCCGGATCGGCACGCTGATATGGCCGCCGACGGGCAGGGCGAAGGTCTCGGCAATGTCGGCGACGGTCGGTTCGATCCCGGCCTCCGCGATGAGTTCGGGCGTGATACCGAGCGCGATGCGGTAGCAATAACTTGTTGTGAGATCGGAGCCGGTGCCGGGTTGCAGCCGGAAGGGCAGGTCGCCGGGCGCCATGTCGACCTCCTCGAACACCCGGTCTGTATCGATGAACCGCGAGATGAACGCCGCGTCCATGTCGAACATTTCGCGCAGCGCCTTCAGGATGCGACGTTTCTTCCAGCGCAGGTTCTCGGGCTTGTTCCCGACATCAGTGGACAGGGCTTCTCGGAAGTCGTGGGAGATCAAGGTCTGAGGCTCCGGGTCGTCTGGTTTCGTTGGCATCGGAACCAAAGCTGCGGCGGGCCAGTCCGGGCAGGAAAGGCACTTTCACGCAGGAAACCATATAACTGCGACTCATTCAAGCGCAGGTTGCGGGAAATTGTCAAGCAATCCCGGTGCGTTAACCAATTGCCTGACGCTGAGACGCTTCATCCCTATCCCATGGCCCGTAAACGCGGAAAGGGAGCCGCCGGCCCCCTTTCCTTTGCGCTGATACGGGGATCTTACTGGCCGGGCAGGTCGTCTTCGAGGAAATACCGGATATTGTCCTCGAAGCTCTCGTCAGCCTTCAGGCCCAGAGCGGCGGCCTTTTGCGGGCGCAGGTCGAGCCGCCAGCCGTCGAGGATCGTCTGGATCTCCGGCTGCGGGTTCCAGGTGATGAGCTTCGCCGGCTCCGGCCCGGCCACCGCCGTCATGGCGTCGATCATCTGGCCGATGGTCCAGACCCGCCCCGGCATGGTCATGCAGCGGCGCTTGCCGAAGGCCGCGCCGTCGATTTCCGCCGCCGTCACGAGGTTCTCGACGCATTGCCGCGGCGAGAGGTAGAAATGCGGGAAATCCTTGTCCACCGGGCAATTGGCGGGCAGGCCCTGCAGCGGCTCGCGGAAGATCGAGGACATGAAACCCGAGGCGGCGCGGTTCGGTGCACCGGGACGCACGGAGATCGTCGGCAGGCGGAAGCCGCGCCCGTCGATGAAGCCCTTGCGGCTGTAGTCCTCGACCAGGAGTTCGCCGATGAGCTTCTGTGCCCCGTAGGAAATCTGCGGGTTCAGCGCGGAGTTGTCATCGTAGGGCTGGGGCACCTCGCCGCCGAAGACTGCGATGGAGGAGGTGAAGACCAGCTTGGGTTTCGTCCCCAAGGCCCGCGCCCGTTCCAGCACGTTGATGGTGCCGTACATGTTGATCTTGTAGCCGAAATCGAAGTCTTCCTCGGCATGGGCGCTGACCACCGCCGCCAGCAGGTAGATCACGTCCACATCCGCCGGAATCGTGGCATCGACAGAGGCCCGGTCCGAGATGTCACAGGTGGTGTAGCGGGTGGAGAAGGGGGCCTCGATGCGGGCCGGATCGTTGATGTCGGCAAGGGTCAGTTTCGCGATGGGCTTGCCATCGAGTTCGCCGCGTGCCGCCAGCTTTTTGGCCAGCTTCTGGCCGACCATGCCGCCGCCGCCGATGATGAGTATGTTCATGGGTTTCCTCCCTCGAAAATCTGCGAGGCGAGCGCCCCGCGGTGTTGGATGACCTGTGCGGCGAGGCCCGCCGCCGCCTGCGTTGCCTCCGCGACGCTGCCGCCCATGGCGCGGGTCGCGAGAAACCCGGCGCCGAAGCTGTCGCCTGCGGCGGTGCTGTCCACGACCTCCGGAACGGCGGGCGGGTCAAAGCGATAATCGCCCTCCGCCTCCGACCAGACATGGCACATCTCCGCGCCGTTCTTCACCGCGACGCAGGTGGCCCCGAGGGTGCGATAGCGGGCGATGGTTTCGTCCGGCAGGGTGTCGCCGAAGCACAGCTGCTCCTCGTCGAAACTCGGCAGCACGGTGTCCGAGACCGAGGCCCCGAGTTTCAGCCCCGCCGCCATGGTCGGCGCATCTTCCCACAGCCTTGGCCGCAGGTTGGTGTCGAAGGCGACATGGGTGCCCCGCGCCCGTGCCCGTGCCAGCGCCGCGCAGAGCGCACTGCGCCCCTCGGGCGGAAGAATGGCGAGGGTGATGCCGGAGAACTGCACGAGGGTCTTGTCTTCGAGGATATGATCCAGCCAGGCCGGATCGTCGCCCAGCGTCTTCGCCGCCGATTGCCCGCGCCAGTAGCTGAAACTGCGCTCGCCCCGGTCGAGCGTGATCATGTAGAGACCCAAGGTGCGCTTCGCATCCTGCCGGATCGTCTCCGTCCCGATGCCCTGCGCCGCGATGAAGTCCAGCATGTCGGTTGAGACCGCATCGGTGCCGACCGCGGTGCCATAGGACACCTCCCATGCCTCGGGCAGCAGCCGCCGCGCGTACCACGCGGTGTTGAATGTATCCCCGGCATAACCCTTGCGGAACAGCCCGCCCTCCGCCGGGGCCATCTCCACCATGATCTCGCCAAGGCTGAGGAAGTGGCTCACAGCAGACCCCGCTGCGCCAGATTGCGCATGAGTTCCCGCGTGCCGAAGGTCCATTCCGGGGCCTCGGTGGAGAGCCTGACCGTGTTCGTCAGCGCGCCGAGCGTCGGCTCACTGATGGTCACCACGTCGCCGAGCTTGTGGGTGAAGCCCTGACCCGGCGCGTCGCGGTCCTGGATCGGCGCAAAGAGCGTGCCGAGATAGAGGAAGAAGCCGTCCGGATACTGGTGATGGCGACCGATGGTCTGTTTCACGATGTCGGCGGGACGGCGGCTGATCTTCTTCATCGACGAATGGCCGTTGAGCTCGAATCCGTCGGTCCCGGTGACCTTGAGCGTCAGCTCCGCGCTCTCCACGTCACCCATGCCGTAGGTCTCGTCAAAGAGCCGCACGAAGGGACCCAAAGCGGCGGAGGCGTTGTTGTCCTTCGCCTTGCCCAGCAGCAGGGCCGAGCGGCCTTCGATGTCGCGCAGGTTCACGTCATTGCCGAGGGTCGCGCCCCTGATCTTTCCCCGGGCGTTGACCGCAAGGACGATCTCCGGCTCCGGGTTGTTCCAGGTGCTGATCGGGTGCAGGCCCACCGCCGCGCCGAACCCGACCGACGCCATCGGCTGTGACTTGGTGAAGACCTCCGCATCGGGGCCGATGCCGACCTCGAGATAGGCGGACCAGAGGCCCTCGGCCTGAAGCACGCGCTTGACCTCCTTCGCCTTCTCGCTGCCCGGTTCGATCCCGGAGAGGCTGTCGCCGATGGCGGATTTGACCTTCTTGCGGATCGCATCGGCGCGGTCGGCGTCGCCCGCCGCCTGCTCCTCGATCACCCGCTCGACCATCGACTCGGCGAAGGTCACACCGGAGGCCTTGATGGCGGAAAGGTCGGCAGGGGAGAGGAGGCGCAGGGCGTCGGGGCCGGCGGTCTCGTTCGACGCGGCGGCAAGGTCCGCGAGGGTGCAGACGGTCTCGCCCGGGGCGGCCTTCACGAAGGCCACGGGATCGACGAGGTCCAGCAGGTCCGACATGGTCGGCGCGTCCTTCGACGTGATGTCGACCACCTCCTGCCCGCGCAGGGTGACGAGGCAAGGCCCAATCCCGGGACGCCAGATGCGCCCGACAAGGGTGGCCTTCGGATCGGTGTTCTGATGCGGCAGCATGATGACCTCTTACAAGCTGGCGGTGATGCCGCCGTCGACGAACAGCGTGTGCCCGTTGACGAAGCTGGCAGCGTCGGAAGACAGATAGATGCAGGCGCCGACAAGCTCCTCGACCTTGCCCCAGCGCCCGGCGGGCGTCCGCTTCTCCAGCCAGGCGGAAAACTCGGGGTCGGCCACCAACGCGGCGTTCAGGGGCGTGTCGAAATACCCGGGCGCGATGGCGTTGCAGTTCAGGCCGTATTTGGCCCAATCGGTCGCCATGCCCTTGGTCAGGTTCGCCACCGCGCCCTTGGTCGTGGTGTAGGGGGCGATGCCGGGGCGGGCGAGGGCGGTCTGCACGGAGGCGATGTTGATGATCTTGCCGCGATTGCGGGTGATCATGTGCCGCGCGACGGCCTGTCCGACGAAGAAGACGGAATAGACATTGGTGCGCATGAGCCGGTCGAAGGCGTCCGCCGGGAAGTCCTCCAGCGGCGTGCGGTGCTGCATCCCGGCGTTGTTCACGAGGATGTCGATGGGGCCATGACCCGCCTCGTAACCGTCGATGGCGGCGCGGGTGGCCTCCCCGTCCGTGACGTCAAAGGGCAGGGTGTCCACCGTCGCGCCCTCGCGCCGCAGGGTGTCGGCGGTCTCCTCCAGCCGCTCCGCATTGCGCGCGTTCAGCACCAGATGCGCCCCCGCCTGCGACAGCCCGCGCGCCAGCGCCAGACCGATTCCCATGGAAGAGCCGGTGACGAGCGCCCGGCGCCCGCTGAGATCGAACAGATGCATGTATCCTCCCTCGCGCCGCCCCGTCGTCCCGCGGTGCAAGAGTTTTTCGAAAACTCTTGCAAATTCCTTGGCAAGGAATTTGCCCGCGCCAGACGTGAGGCGAAGCGTTGACATTCCGGGTCCGAGCCCGTCTTATCGCAAATGGTATACCAAATGGGGGCCGATGCAACCCGCCCCGTGGGAGGACTTCCGACATGCCCCTCCGCCGAAAGCCCGGCCCATGCTGACCTTTGCCGCCGCGGCGTTTTTCCTGATCGTCACGCCCGGTCCCGGGGTGCTCTCGACCGCCGGTCTCGGCGCCGCCTACGGCTTCCGCGCCGGGCTGCGCTATGTCACCGGGCTGTTCATCGGCACCAACCTCGTCTCCCTCGCGGTGATCAGCGGCGTCGCTGCCGTGGTGCTCTCGGTCCCGGTGATCCGCACGATCCTCATGGTCGCCTCCGTGGCCTACCTGCTCTACCTCGCGTCGCGCATCGCCTTTGCCGGGTCCAGGCTGGCCTTCATCGAGGCCAAGGCCCCGCCCGCGATCCTCGCCGGCATTGCCTTGCAGGCGATCAACCCCAAGGCTTACGCCGTCAACACCACCCTTTTTGCAGGGTTCCCCTTCGCCCCGGACAACCTCGTTTTCGAGACCGTGGCCAAGCTGCTGATCGTCAACGCGATCTGGATCCCGATCCACCTTGGCTGGCTCTGGGCCGGGGCTTCCCTACACAGGCTGAACCTGAGCGAGACCCACCAGCGCCGCATCAACTACCTGATGGCGGCCTCCATGCTGCTCGTCGTTGCGCTCGCCCTCTATTCCGGACTGAAACGCCCATGACCATTGCCAACGCGATAACTCGCCTCGCGGACCTGCTCGGGGATCGTCTCGCCACGAGCGCCGCCGAGCGGACCCTGCATGGCCAGAACGAGACATATTACCCCAACACGCCCCCCGACGCGGTGGCCTATCCCGAAAGCACCGAGGAGGTGAGCGCGATCCTGAGGATCTGCCACGCGGAGGACTGCCCGGTCACCCCGGTCGGTGCGGCCTCCTCGCTGGAGGGCCAGCACCTCGCCATCCACGGCGGGATTTCCCTCGACATGACCCGCATGAACCGCGTCCTGCAGGTCAACGCGGAGGACCTGAACGCCGTGGTGCAGCCGGGCATCACCCGCATGGCGCTGAACGAAGAGTTGCGCACCACCGGCCTGTTCTTCCCGGTCGATCCCGGCGCGGACGCCTCCATCGGCGGCATGACCGCCACCCGCGCCTCCGGCACCACGGCGGTCAGATATGGCACCATGCGCGAGAACATCCTCGCTCTGGAGGTGGTCATGGCCGACGGCACGGTGATCCGCACCGGCACCAGGGCGCGCAAAAGCTCCACCGGTTATGACCTCACGCACCTGATGGTCGGCAGCGAGGGCACGCTCGGCATCATCACCGAACTGACCCTGCGGCTTCAGGGCATTCCCGAGGCCACCGCCGCCGCCACCTGCCGGTTCACCTCCGTCGAGGACGCGGTGAACTGCGTGATCCTGACCATCCAGTCCGGCCTTCCCATGGCGCGGATCGAGCTGCTCGACCACATGATGGTGCGCGGCTTCAACGCCTATGCGGACGCGGGCTTGCCGGAGATGCCGCATCTTTTCCTTGAATTCCACGGCTCTGAGGCGGGCGTGGCCGAGCAGATGGCGCAGTTCGGCGAGATCGCGGCGGAGTTCGGCGCGGAAGGCTGGAAGACGGCGACGAAGGCCGAGGACCGCACCGCGCTCTGGAAGATGCGCCACTCCGCTCACTATGCCTCCGCCGCGCTGGGCACGGGCAAGCGCCTCTGGCCCACGGATGTCTGCGTGCCGATCAGCCAGCTGGCCGAAGCGGTGGTGCAGGCGCAGGAGGACGCGGTGCGCCTCGGCCTGACCAGCACCATCGTCGGTCATGTGGGGGACGGCAATTTCCACGCCGGGATCAGCGTCAACCCGGACGATGCCGATGAGATGGCAAGGGCCGAGGACTTCACCGTGGCTCTGGCCAAAACCGCGCTGCGCCTTGGCGGAACGGTCTCGGGCGAGCATGGCATCGGCCTTGGCAAACAGAAATTCATGCATGAGGAACACGGCCCCGCCGTCGCATACATGCGCAGCATCAAGCAGGCTCTGGACCCGAAAGGCATCCTGAACCCGGGCAAGATGCTGCCGCCGGAAGGGCTGGCGCGGGCTGCGGAATAACACAAGGGAGGAAAGACCAATGACGGACAAACCGACGATCGGCTTCATCGGCGTGGGCCTGATGGGCCACGGCATGGCGAAGAACATCCTTCAGGGCGGCTACCCGCTGGTCATCAAGGGCAACCGCAACCGCGTGCCTGTGGAGAGCCTGCTGGGCATGGGCGCAACCGAAGTGCAGACCGCCCGCGAGATGGCGCAGCAATGCGATGTCATCCACCTCTGCCTCGGCAACTCGCCGCAGATCGAGGCCATGTACCACGGCCCGGACGGCATTCTCGCCGGGGCGCGCGAGGGCCTGATCGTGATCGACTGCTCCACCGCCGATCCGACCTCGACGATGAAACTGGCGGCTGAACTGGCCGAGAAGGGTGGCAAGCTAGTGGACGCGCCGTTGGGCCGCACGCCCAAGGAGGCCGAAGCGGGCACGCTCGACGCCATGGTTGGCGCGGATGACAGCGTCTTTGAGTGCGTCCTGCCGATCATCCAGTGCTGGGCGGGCAACATCAACCACGTCGGCGGCACCGGCGCGGGCCACAAGATGAAGCTGCTGATGAACCTCATCGCCATGTCCTACGCCGCGCTTTACGCGGAGGCGACGGTGCTGGGCACCAAGGTCGGCATCTCGCCACAGACGGTGCAGAAGGTCATCGGCTCGTCCCGTCTGGGCAACGGCTTCTTCGACACCTTCATGAGCTACGCCGTGGATCGCAACCGGGATGCGCACAAGTTCACCATCGCCAATGCCTCGAAGGACGTGCGCTATGCCAACGCCATGGCGGCGGATGCCGGGGCGCTGACCCTGATCGCCTCCGCCACGCGGCAGTATTACGCCCATGTGGAGGCCATCGGCCACGCGGACGACTATGTGCCGTTCCTCGCCGACCATGTGGCACGGATGAACGGTGTCGACCTCGAAGAGGAAGTGAAAAAAGGCGCCGCAGGGCGAGGATGATTTTAGACTAAAATCATGCTCACCCGGTCCCGCGCCGGACCACCTCGAACCCCATGTCGATGCGCTGCGGCGCATCGGCCCCCTCCAGAACCAGCGCCGCCGCCCGCCGTCCGATGGCCTCACCGTCGATGCGCACCGTGGTCAGGTTCAGCCCGCTTTCCCCGGCGAAATCCACATCGCCAAAGCCGGTGATCGCCAGCGCCCCGGGCACGGCGATCCCGCGCCGCCGGACCTCCGAGACCGCGCCAAGCGCCAGCGCGTCACTCACGCAGACCACCGCATCCGTATCCGGCCAGCGCTCCAGCACCGCCCGCAGCCCCGCCGCGCCGTAATCCGTGCCGCTCATCGCGGCGTCCACCGGAATCCGCAGCAGCCGGGGCAGGGCGCGTCCCGCCAGCGCCGCCTGATAGCCGTCTTCGCGCAGCCGCGCCCGCGTGTCCGCAGGCCGGTCCGTGGCGAGAAAGGCGATCCTGCGGCGACCGGAGGCAATCAGGTGCCGCGTCACCGCCGCCCCCGCCTCGCGGTTGGAAAAGCCCACCGCATGATGCACGGGGCGATCCGGCAATTCCCAAAGCTCGATCACCGGCACCCCGGACCGCTCCAGCAGCCGCCGCGCCTCGGGACTGTGCTCCGAACTGGTCAGCACCAGCGCATCCGGCCGGCGCCCCAGCATCGCGGAAATCAGCGCGGCCTCGGTCTGCGGATCGTATTGCGTGGCGCCGAGCAGCAGCTGCACGCCACCCTCCGCCAGCCCCTCCGTCAGTCCCCGGATGGTGGAGGCAAAGACCGGCTGTTCCAGCGTCGAGACCAGCGCGCCGACGATCCGCGAGCGTTGCGAGGACAGCGCCCCGGCCGTCTCGTCGCGCACATAGCCAAGCTCCGCCACCGCGACCTGTATCTTTTCCAGCGTCGCTGGCGTCACCTTCGACGGATCGCGCAAGGCCCGGCTCACGGTGATCTTGCCCACGCCGGCCCGCGCCGCCACGTCGCCCATGGTCACCCATTTCCGCTCTCCCGCCATGCCGCCTTGCCCTCTGTCTTGACGGGTCAGGAATACCGATGGTATCGATACCATGCAACGATGGTATCGATACCATCGCCAGGCACCCCGGGAGGAAACGCGCGATGCTGACACAGGACCAGAAGGATTTTTACGCGGAGAACGGCTACCTGATGGTCGAGGACGTGGTGACGCCTGAGCAACTGGCAAAGTTGCAGGACATCACGCACCGGCTGATCGACGCCTCGCGCACCGTTACGCAAAGCAACGACCGCTACGACCTCGACAAGGGCCACGGGCCTGAAAATCCCCGCCTGACCCGGATCAAGCTGCCGCACAAGATCGACCCGTATTACTGGGAAATCCTGACGCAATCGAAAGTCACCGAAGTCCTGACAGACCTGCTCGGCCCGGACACCTACATCAACACAGCCAAGCTCAACACGAAGGCCCCGGGCGGCGGCGCTGCGGTGGAGTGGCATCAGGACTGGGCCTTCTACCCGCATACGAACGACAGCCTGCTGGCCTTCGGCCTCAACCTCGCGGATGTGGAGGCGGACACCGGCCCGCTGATGGTCATCCCCGGCACCCACAAGGGCCCGATCCTGAGCCACCACAACGACGGCGTCTTCTGCGGGGCCATCGACCCGGACGATCCGCTGTTCGAGAAGGACAAGGCCGTGACCCTGACCGGCAAGGCGGGCAGCATGACGGTGCACCATGTCCGCCTGCTGCACGGCTCCGCGCCGAACGTCTCCGACCGCGCCCGGCTGATCCTGTTCTATGAACTGGCCGCGGGAGACGCCTGGCCGCTGCTCGGCGGGTCCAGCTACATCCACTCGCTCGGGCAGCGCGGTTTCTGGGACGACCTCCAGACCCGCATCGTCACCGGCCAGCCGAGCCTGACCCCCCGGCTGGAAAACGTCCCGGTGCTGCTGCCCTTGCCGCCCGCGAAGGACAACACCTCCATCTTCAAGACGCAGATGTCCGGCGGCGCGAAAAGCGCGTTTGCCATGATGTGACCCACGGGGAGGCCCGGTGCGCAACCGCCCGCTTCTTTGGTCCAGAAATACCTCGGGGCGAAGCCCCACTGGCCACAGGCCAGTCGAAAAGGGGGCGGCTCCGCAAGGAGCCGCCCCCGGTCGCCGCGCGCAGCGCGGCGAAACACCTCGCCAGAAGGCTCAGCCCTTCACAACCGCCTTGCCCTCGGCCACCAGCGCGTCGAGATCGAGGGGCGCACAGAAGCCCGCCGCCACCTTGGCTTCCAGATCGGCTTCCAGCGCCTTCACCTCTTCGAGCTTCGCCAGCACCGAGTCGATCTCGGCAAAGGGCACCACGACAACCCCGCTGCGGTCTGCGATGAGCATGTCGCCCGTGGCGATGCGCATGCCGCCGACCACCGCCGCGCCGCCGACCGCGCCCGGGCCGCTGCCATAGGGCGAATTCGGGTTCAGCCCGGTGCAGAAGGCAGGCAGGCCGACCTCGACGATGCCCTCGTAATCGCGCATCGGCCCGTCGGTGACGAACCCCGCCGCCCCGGCGTTCTTCATCATGCCCATGAGTTGATCGCCCGAGGCGGAGCAGCCCTGATGGCCTTCGACCGCCGCCACGACCACATCCCCCGGCTGGATCATCGACACCGCCGCCAGCGTCGCGAGGATCTCTGCCGGGCCATTGTCCGCCACCAGTGCCGGGCCGACGCAGGTGCAGTCGTAGTCCCGGCCAAAGCCGATCGGCCCGATGGCGGTGTCGAGCGCCCCCTTGCCGTTCATCGCATCGCAGACAAAGCCGGTGGGCACGCCCCGGAAGGCGTCGATCTGCGCCTGTGTCGGGCGCGGGGCGCCCTTGTGGATCGTCAGGAAAGGCGGTTCTTCGATCATCTCAGTTCTCCTTGGGCGCCTGTTCAGGCATCGTGGCAGACCGCCAGAGCAGCCGGGCATAGGCAAAGCCGGATGCGCTGGCCATGCAGCGTGCCTTTTCCCGTTCGATCACGGCGGCGGGTGTGCCGCCGATCCCCGCCAGTTCCTCCATGCGGTCGCATTGGGTCAGGGCCAGGATCAGGTCGTATTTCAAGTCGATGGCGGTGACCGTGGCGATGTCCTCGGGCGCCTCGGCCTTGATGCGGTCCATCTCGGCGCGGATGCCCGTGCCCCAGTCGTCCCGTGCCGTCGCGAAACACAGCGCGGCGACGCTCGGGGTGTCTCCCGGCGCGGCCAGGCAATCGGCGTGGGCCGCGTCGATGCAGACCGAGGGATCGCCGCGCTTCGTCTGGGCGTCGATCAGGCAGCTTTTCGCCGCGGCGATGTCCATCTCCGCGGCGGCGGGCACCGCGCTTGTTGCCACAAGGGCCATCGCGGCCAGTATCTGTCTCATGTCGTCCTCCCCGAGGGTCCACGCCCGGCGCTGCAGGTCTCTGCGGCAGTCGGTGCGAGTAGCTCTTGCATTTGGTATACCAAATTGAAATGCTGCTGCAAGCGAGAGGGCAGACGCGGGAATCGTGCGCCCCTGTCATTCGGGAGGACAACCATGTCAGACACGCGCGCCAACAAGCGGTTCCGCTCGCAGGAGTGGTTCGACAACCCCAACAACCCGGGCATGACCGCCCTGTACGTCGAGCGCTACCAGAACAGCGCCTTCACCCGCGACGAGTTGCAGGGCGAGCGGCCGATCATCGGCATCGCCAACTCCGGCAGCGATCTGGCCCCCTGCAACAAGATCCACGTCTTCCTGATGGATCGGATCAAGGCGGGCATCCGCGAGGCGGGCGGCGTACCGATGGAATTCCCGGTGCATCCCATTCAGGAGACCGGCAAGCGACCTACGGCGGCGCTCGACCGGAACCTGACCTATCTCGGCCTCGTGGAGGTGCTGCACGGCTATCCCATCGACGGCGTGGTGCTGACCACCGGCTGTGACAAGACCACGCCCGCCATGCTGATGGGCGCGGCCACGGTCGACATCCCGGCGATTGCGCTGAACGGCGGGCCGATGCTCGACGGCTGGTGGAAGGGCAAGCGGGCCGGGTCCGGCTCCATCGTCTGGGAATCGCGCCGTTTGCTGGCGGAGGGCAAGATCGACTACGAGGAGTTCATGTCCCGCGTCTGCGCCTCCGCGCCGTCCTTGGGCCATTGCAACACCATGGGCACCGCCTCGACGATGAACGCCATGGCCGAGGCGCTTGGCATGTCGCTGACCGGCAACTCCGCCATCCCCGCGCCGTTCCGCGAGCGCATGGGCATGGCTTTCGAGACCGGCAAGCGCATCGTCCAGATGGTGCTCGACGACCTGAAGCCCTCGGACATCCTGACCCGCGAAGCCTTCGAGAATGCCATCGTGGTCAACTCCGCCATCGGCGGCAGCACCAACGCCCCGCCGCACCTGCAGGCGGTGGCGCGTCATGCCGGGGTCGACCTGAACGTGAAGGACTGGGAGACGGTCGGTTTCGACGTGCCGCTGCTGGTGAACATGCAGCCCGCCGGGGAATACCTTGGCGAGAGCTTCTTCCGTGCCGGCGGCGTGCCTGCGGTCATGGGCGAATTGATGAAGGCCGGGCGCATCCATACCGGCGCGATGACGGCCACTGGCAATACCATGGGCGTGAACCTCGCAGGCGTCGAGAGCATGGACCATGACGTTATCAAGACCGTGGACGCGCCCATGCGCAAGAACGCCGGGTTCAAGGTGCTCTCGGGCAACCTGTTTGACTCGGCGCTGATGAAGACCTCGGTGATCTCCGCCGACTTCCAGAAGCGCTTCCTCTCGGAGCCGGGCAACGAGGGCGTCTACGAGGCCACTGCCGTGGTCTTCGAAGGGCCGGAGGATTACCACGACCGGATCAACGATGCCTCGCTCGGCATCGACGAGAATTCCATCCTGTTCATTCGCGGTGTCGGCTGCGTCGGCTATCCCGGCTCGGCGGAGGTGGTGAACATGCAGCCACCAGACGCGCTGATCAAGCAGGGCATCAACCACCTGCCGACCGTGGGCGACGGGCGCCAGTCGGGGACGTCGGAGTCGCCTTCGATCCTGAACGCCTCGCCCGAGGCGGTTGTCGGCGGGGGGCTTGCCCATTTGAAGACTGGCGACCGGGTTCGGCTGGACCTCAATGCCTCGCGCATGGATGCGCTGGTGGACGAGGCCGAGTGGCAGGCACGGATCGACGCCTGGGAGGCGCCGGAGATCGTCAGCCAGACGCCCTGGCAGGAAATCTATCGCCGCCACGTGGGCCAGTTGGCCGATGGCGGCTGCCTCGAACTGGCGACGGCTTATCAGAAGGTCGCCAAGGCGCTGCCGCGCGACAATCACTGAACGACCGACCGGGCACGCGAACAAATTTCTTTCAAAGAAATTTGCAAAAGTCTTTCAAAGACTTTTGATCGCGCCCGGCGGCAACCGGAGGGACAGACATGAAAAGCATCATCATCACCGGCGGCGGGCAGGGCATTGGCAAGGCCTGTGCGCTGGCCTTCGTCGAGGCCGGCTGGCGCGTCGGCGTCGTCGGGCGACGGGCGGAGCCTCTGGAGGCTTTGGCCGCCGAGCATGACAGCGTTCTGGCGCTGCCCTGCGACGTCTCGGACGAGGCCAGCGTGGACGCGGCCTTCGACAAGGCGGTGGCGGAGTGGGGGCATCTCGACTGCCTGTTCAACAACGCCGGTGTCTCCGTCATGGGCGGCACCATCGACGAGACCTCGGTCGCCGATTTCCGCCGCGCCATCGACATCAACCTGACCGGTTCGTTCATCTGCGCGCGGGCGGCCTTTGCCCGGATGCGGGCGCAGGACCCGCAGGGCGGGCGGATCATCAACAATGGGTCCGTCTCTGCCTATGTGCCGCGCTGGGGTTCCGCGCCCTACACCGCCTCCAAGCACGCGGTCACCGGGTTGACGCGGTCCATTTCGCTGGATGGCCGCCCGTACAACATCGCCTGCGGGCAGATCGATATCGGCAACGCGCTGACCGACATGGCGGCGAAGATGACCAAGGGCGTGCCGCAGGCGGATGGCTCGATTGCCGTGGAGCCCGTTATGGATGTGTCGAACGTGGCGAAATCGGTGTTGCACATGGCCTCGCTGCCGCTGGAGGCGAACGTGCAGTTCATGACGGTGATGGCAAGCGCGATGCCCTATATCGGGCGGGGGTGACGACACTGTCTTGACGCAGGATCAGGCCGGGCGGGGCGCCCGGCCTTTTTCGTTGTTCAGCGCGTGTGCGGGATCGGACGACGGACCCGGCCCCGGACAGCGCGTTCGCGCTGCCAGATGTAGAGGCCGGAGGCGATGATGATGGTACCACCCGCCAGGGTCCAGAGCGTCGGCCAGGTGTCGAAGAGCGCAATCCCGGCGAGGGCGGCAAGGAAAAGCTGGATATAGATCACCGGCGCGAGGATCGAGGCATCCGCCAGACGGTGCGCCGTGGTCGCCGCGATGTGCCCCGACGCGCCGAAGATGCCGATCAGGCCGAAGGCGATCCAGTCCACGCCCTCCGGCCAGACCCAGCCGGTGAGCACGAAGGGCACCAGCGCCACGGCGGCAATCCCGGAGGCCCAGATCTGCTGCGCCGCGTTGCCCTCGACCCCGGCCAGCAGCCGCGTCATCACGAAGTAGAGCGAGGCCATGCAGAGCGCCGCGAGGTTCAGGAACATCGCCGGGTGGAACTCCACGCCCCAGGGTTGCATCACCACCAGCACGCCGACAAAGCCGGTACAGACCGCGATGATCCGGCGCAGGCCGACCTTTTCGCCAAGGATCGGGATGGCCAGCAGCGTCACCACGATGGGCCCTGCAAACATGATCGTCGTGGTCACGGTGATCGGCAGGTATTGCAGCGCGGAGAAGTTGAACACGGTGCTGCCGAGCAGGAACAGGCTGCGCAGCAGCTGCTTGCCCGGTGCGTTGGAAACGAAGGCCTCCCGTCCCTCCCGCGTGCCGTAGAGCGCCACGGCGACGAGGAAATGCCCGAAATACCGCACGAAGACCACCTGCAGCGCGGGCAACCCGCCGAGGATCAGCCACTTGGCCGAGCTGTCGATGCAGGTGAAGAAGACCACGGCCAGCGCCATGAGCGACAGACCCGCGCCGGTGCGGTCTTCGATCGGTTTCGCTTCGGACATTCGGATTCCACTATCGTCTGGAAGGCGCGTCCGGCCATGCCGTTGCGCCGTTCGGGTATTTGGACCAAGAAGAAGACGGGGGGCAGCCCGCATGTTTCTTCTTGGCAAAAATACCCAGCATTCCGCCGCCCGATGCCTGTGCGCCGGGCAGCGGGGATCGCGATGGATCAGCCGTTGGCCCAGCCGCCGTCGATGATGTGGCTCTGCCCGGTGGTAAAGCTGCTCTCGTCCGAGCCGAGGTAGACCGCGAGGTTGGCGATTTCCTCCGGCTGTCCGATCCGGCCCATCGGCTGGCGGGCGATGAAGGCCGACTTGGCCGCTTCATAGTCGCCGGTTGCCTTCAGGCGGTCGTGCAGCGAGGGGCTGTCGACCGTGCCGGGGCAAATGCAGTTGACGCGGATGCCCTTCGTCACGAAGTCCTTGGCCACGGATTTGGTCAGGCCGATCACCGCCGCCTTCGACGTGCCGTAGATGCAGCGCCCGGGGGCGGCGAGAATGCTGCCCGCGACGGACGCGATATTGACGATGGCACCGCCGCCGCGTTCCAGCATGCCGGGGATGGCCGCCTGCATCGAGTGGAACTGCGAGCGCACGTTCAGGAGCATGGCAAACTCGAAGTCGTCGTCGGTGGCCTCAAGGATCGTGCCGCCATGGACGTAGCCCGCGCAGTTGACGAGGATGTCCGGCGCGGCGTCCTGCACCGCCTTGGTCAGCGCCGCCTTGTCGGTGACGTCGAGCGCCTGCGTCCGGCAATCGAGGCCCTCCAGCAGCTCCGCCTTGAGGTCGCTCGCCGTGACGATGGCCCCCTCGCGGATGTAGGCCTCCGCGATGGCACGACCGATGCCTTGCCCGGCGGCGGTGATGAAGGCGCGTTTTCCTTGCAGTCTCATGTCTCTTTCCCCAGGTTCCTTACCATCCAGTCGACCATTTCCGGGATCATCAAGTCACCCGAGCCGCCGTCCCGTGCCTTGCGCAGGGTCGTGTCGGCGCTGACCGACATCAAACTCTCCTGACCGAGGCTGCGCGCCATCTGGCGGTAGTAGCCCACGTCCTTCGCGCCGTTGGCAACGGAGAAGGCGAGGTCGATCCTGCCGTCCACCGCGTAGTTGCGGATGAATTCCATCATGCCGGACTTGTTCGGTCCTGCCGCCATGACATTGAACAGCGCGTCCCGCTCGATCCCCGCCGCGTCGGCCATGGCAAAGGCTTCAGCCATGGCGTTCGCGGTGGTCATGGCGAAGAAGTTGTTGATGAGCTTGATCGTGTGGCCGTTGCCGAGTTTGCCGAGGTGGAAGACGTTTTCTCCAAGCACGTCCAGCACCGGCTTGACCTTTTCATAAGCTGCCGCGTCCCCGGCGCACATGATGTTCAGGAGGCCGTCCTTCGCATGGGCGGGCGTGCGGCCCAGCGGCGCATCGAGGTAGACCGCGCCCTTTTCCGCCAGCGCCGCGCCGATCTTCAGCGTCGAGGCGGGCAGGGAGGTGCCGAAGTCGATGATAATCTGCCCCGGCTTCGCTCCGGCCAGAACGCCGTCCTCACCAAAGATCCGGCTCTCCACCTGCTCCGAGGTGCCGACGCAGAGCATGACGATGTCCGCCTGCTTGGCCAGCTCCCGTGCATTGGTGGCCTCGCTGCCGCCCCGGGTGATCATCTCTTCGATGCCGCTGCGATCCCGGTTGCCCAGACCGATCACCGGATAGCCATTGCCTTGAAGACAGCCGACCATGGCGCGGCCCATGAGGCCCAGCCCGATGAAGCCGATGGTTTCCTTGCTCATGTCATACTCCTGTGTAATCTCCGGGAACCTCGCCCGCCTTCACCGGACGACCTGTGTGCCCCGAAAGGGCGGCGGCGAGGGTCATGTCCATGGCGGCGATGCCGTCCTGCCCGGTGCAGAGCACATCATCCGTGCCGCCCGCCATCACGACTGCAAACCGCTCGATCTGCGCCAGCAGCGGGTCGATGCGGGGGAAGGTCTGGCCGTCATGACGCCGCAACGGCTTCGACCATTCGATCTCGCCCTCGTCGCTCCGTCCCCAGCGGGTCAAGGACGGGAAGGCCAACGCCCCCTCCGTCCCGACGAAGCGCAGGTAATCCTCGCCCGACCCGGCAATTGCCGGGTTCTCGTAACTCGCCGCCTCGAAGGACCAGGGCGAGGCTCCGGCGTCCGAGATCAGAAAGGAGCCGAGCGCCCCGTTCGCGAACCGGAAGGCAACGCTCGCCGTGTCCTCGATGACAAAGCCGCGTCGCGCCGAGGACAGGAGGGCGCTCGCCTCGGTCATCTCGCCGACGAAGAAACGCAGGAGGTCGATTTCGTGCGTCAGGTTGGTGAGCAGCGGTCCGGCGCCCGGCATCCTGCGCCAGTCGGCGTCATAATAGGTGTCATGCTTGCGCAGGGACCACAGCCCCTGCACTCCCACCAGATCGCCGATCTGCGCCAAGGCTTCCCGCGCCGCGATGGAAAACGGATGGCAGCGCCGGTGATGGCCGGTGAAGAGTGGCAGGCCCTTGGTCTCCGCCTGCGCAACGACTTCCCGCGCCTCGTCCAGCGTCGCACAAGTCGGCTTCTCGACGATCACGCCCCATCCCCGCTCCAGACAGGCCAGTGCCGAGCCGTGGTGATCCTGCGTCGGCGTCGCGATCACCGCCGCGCGCACCTGCGCCGGAACCTCGTCCAGCGTGGCCACCATCGGCAACCCCTTGGCCGCCAAAGCCTCCCGCAAGGGCGCATGCGGCTCCACCACAGCGATGAGGTCCACCCGATCCGAAAGCGTTGCGACCTCGATATGGCGCTGGCCGATCGACCCCGCCCCGATCACGCAAACTGGCAAAGCCTCTGTCATGGGCGCGTCTTCCCTGCTTCCAATTGCTTCAAATATCCCCGGGGGTCCGGGGGCGGAGCCCCCGGCCGGGGGGGGGGGGGGGGGCGCCCCCCCCCCCCCCCCCCCCCACCCCAACCCCCCCCACAGACAACGCCCGCACCAGGAGAA